>JAFOGE010000172.1 GCA_017386965.1 Clostridia bacterium | reverse complement strand
GGAGCAGCTTTTGCAAATAGAGCTTTTCCAGGGCGTTGCAGAGGCTTTCCGCATCGTCAAAGACCTTGTATCCGAATGCATGCTCGGTGTCAAACACGTGTCCCTCCACCTTCATGGAGTAGCCCCCGAACTCACTCAGAACCACGGGGCGCGGATCCTTCGGGACCTTCAAGGGGGTGTAGTAAGTGTGCAGACTGCGCATTTCGGTCCTTCCGACGCCTTGATCGTGCCATCCGCTGACGGAATCGATCAGACGTGTGGGGTCCCACTTGCGCACGCGCGCGGTCATTTCCGCGGAGTCAAACTGTCCCCAGCCCTCATTGAAGGGCACCCACAGGGCAATGCTGACGCAGTTTTGCAGCTGGCGCACGGTGTCCTCCGCTGTTTGCAGGAAGTGCGCACGCGCATCGGCATCCTCACGGGCGAAATAACGGTAATCGCTGTCCTTGTGACGGAATCCGAGGAAGGGGAAGGCAGCGATGTGTGTGAATTGATAGTGTCCACCGCCGTTGACAAAATCCTGCCAGACCAGCATACCGAGTCTGTCACAGTGATAGTACCAGCGCATCGGCTCGAGCTTGATATGCTTGCGTATGGTGTTAAAGCCCATCTCTCGGAGCATACGGATCTCGTCCTCCGCCGCTTGATCCGAGGGATAGGTCAGCATGCCGTCCGACCAATACCCCTGGTCGAGAAGACCGTTGAAGAAGCAGGGCTTCCCATTGAGCTTCAGGCGCATCACGCCCTTTTCATCCTTGCCCATCGAGAAGGAGCGGACTCCAAAGTAGGAATGCAGCTCGTCCCCACTCTCAGACGTAAGGATCAGATCGTAGAGCCTCGGATGCTCCGGTGACCACAGATCGAACGGATAGGAGAGAACGGCCTCGGAGGTGAAATCCGCACAAAGAATCTCCTGTCCCCGGTCGAGGACGTGCGCGGTAATGCGCTTTCCGAAGCAGTCGGCACGAAGGGTGACGGTTCTGCTTTCGGCGTCGGTGGTGATCAGCAGATCACGAATATATTCCTTGGGCATGCTTTCCAGCCAAACGGTCTGCCAGATTCCGCTTTGCGGTGTGTACCAGATGCCGCCGCGCGTGTCGCTCTGCTTTCCAAAGGGATCCTCGTTTCGGGTCGCCTCGTCGCGGCAGAGCACCGTGATTTCATTTTCGCCAAGACGCAGCCACTCTGTCACGTCCAGGGTGAACGCGGTGAATCCGCCGCGGTGTGAGCCTGCGGAATGACCGTTGATCCAAACCTCGCATTCGCTGTCCACGGCTCCAAAGTGCAGATGCGTTACTCCTTGCAAAAGGGATGGGTCAACCGTAAAGCTGCGGCGGTAGAGCAGGCGCTCGTTTCTTCCGAGCGAGAAGCCGTTTGCAACGCCGCTGTTGAGCGTTTCGGGGGAGAAGGGAACCAGAATCTTCCCTGCAGAGAGGGTTTCCCCTTTGGGGGATTGCTTTTCGAGATCCCATTTTCCGTTCAGGCAGAGCCAATCCTTGCGCATCCTCTGCGGATGCGGATGCTCGCTGTGCGGGATCTCGCCCACGTCATAGGCGGTTTTCAGATGCACAAAGGCGTTTGCGCGGCTCGGATCCTGCTTCTTTTGCGTCGAAAAGCGGTGTACCTTGTTCTTATTTGCCATTTCAGTCCTCCCCGTCCTGTACGCTCTGCTTTCGGCTTGTGCGAGAGAGGATCGGAATGCAGAGAAGGATGAGAAGGCAGGTCAGGGCGCCTGCGAGGAAGATCTCGGGGGCGGGGATGAACTGCGTCGTCATGGTATCTGCACTTCCGAGATCGGGAAGGGGAATGGCGGCCGCACGATTGATGGCGTTGCCGATGGCAGGACCGGCCAGCCTGGGGATCAATACATAGAAGATCATGCGGATTCCCTGGAGCTTTCCCGCGTCACATGCGGGGGTATAGTTGCGCACGAGTGCGCCGCAGAGGGCAGAAACCAGAATATAGCCCGAAATCATCACAAAGCCCGCAATTCCAAAAAGAATGAGCGTCATGGTGTGATTTGCGGTGCGGGAGAGGTACATTCCGAAGAGTCCGAGGCTGAGAATAGCGACCGCAGGATAGAGCAGGGTCACCTTACTCATACGGTCGGTCAGATTTCCGAGGAGCAGGTTGATCGCTGCGCCTGCGATGATTGCAAGACCGAACACGATGCTGTACTCAATGACCGAGAAGCCCAGATAGGTCTTCATGTAGATGATGAGATAGGGCATGAAGATCTGGCAGGCGATGCCGTAGATTCCCATGATGACAAGCGTCAGATAGAGGGAGGGATTCGCGCGAATGACGGAGGGACGGAAGCCGTAGAAGACGTCGGCAAGGCTTCCGCTCTTTTGCAGATCCTCACTGTCCCGGATCAGGCGCAGGCCGAGGATGCCGCAGAGCACGATGACGGCACCAAGCGAAATGAAAAGTCCCTGGTAGCCGATGATGGTGACGAGGATCCCGAATCCGCCCGCAACGATCAGCATTGCAAGGAGCGGAAGAATGGAGAGGACGCCCTCGACCTTTCCGCGGAAGGAGGGACGGGTGTTGTCTGTCACCCAAGCGTTAAAGGCGGCATCGTTTGCGGTCGATCCAAAGAGGGTCATCAGGCAGTCCGCCGCGATGACAACGCCGAGCGTGACCGAGATCGCCGTGGCGGCATCGGTCCCGAGGATCGCCTGAATGCTCTCGGTTTTTAAGAAGCCGAAAAGAATGACGGTAAAGCCCCAGATGATATAGCCGATCGAGATGAAGCCGCGGCGGTTGCCAAGCTTATCCGACAGTGTGCCTGCCAGCAGGGTCGCAACGGTTGCAACAATGCCGGAGAGCTGCACCATCAGCGTGACCGCATCCAGATTCGGTGCGATGGTTTCAAAGACGAAAAGATTAAAATACATATTTTCCACGGACCAGGCCAATTGTCCTACCAGACCGAAGAGAATGAGAATGATCCAGTTTTTTCTTCCGAATTGATTCTTCATGGGAATCTCCTTTTTGGCATTTTGATTTTGGATTTAGAAAGCCCCACACAGGGCATGTGCGGGGCTTTTTGCAGTTTAGGGGGTGACGCCTGTTTCGGCAAAGACTTCCTCGGGATTGACACCGATGGACTCAAAGTATTCATAGAGGAACTTCTCCAGCTCTGCCTGCGGAATGGTTGCCAGATAGATCTCAAAGGCAAGCATGGCAAGGAAAAGCAGGAGTCCGATGATGGCAAAAATCAGGCCGACCAGTGCCATCGTGGGCAGCTTTCCGCCATTCTTCTTGCGTGCGATGAAAGTGAAAATGATGGAGAGGATTGCAAAGATTCCCGCTATGTAGTAGCAACAGCAGCAGAAGACCGAGAGGATGCCCAGGACCAGCGATGCGATCGCATACGGCTTGGAGGGGTTGGGCGAGGGATGGATCGGTGCGTTGAAGCCGCCATCAAAATCGGGTTGCGGTGTGTAGTTGTAGGATTCGTTCATAACAGGCCTCCTTTGAATAAGAATCTATTTGGATTATACCACATTTTTCATACAATAGCAATCTTTTTTTCAAAAAATCTTTTCAAACGGCGTTTTTTATGGTAAAATGGTTAAGGTAGTCAAAATTTTGGAAGGGAGGCGACTGGAATGAATCCACGGGCCAAGCGTTTTTTCATATGGTTGCATATAGGACTGTTGGCAGCGGTTCTTCTGTTCCCGCTATACCGTTTTCTGACCGATCGGATCCCAAAGCAGATTCCCGAATGCTTTCTGCATGATTTTCTTTTTCTTTACTGTCCATTCTGCGGGGGAACGCGCGCTCTTTCGGCACTTTTGAAATTGCAGATCGGAAAAGCCTTTTGCTACAATCCGCTCGTGATTCTGATGGCTGCCGCAGCTCTTGCGGCAGACGTTCGTGCCTGGATCCGCCTGCGCCGAGGAGAACGGGAGATCTATCCGATTCCCACTCTCGCGTGGATTCTGTTCATCGTGATCCTGATCCTCTATGGCGTGCTTCGGAATGTTCTTCTGGTCCGATACGGGCTTGATCCTTTAGGGGACTTATCGCGATTTTGGCATCCCTGATCTTGATACGTCGGTGCTTGCTCTTTTGAAAGAAGGGCAGCGCACCGACGTGTTTTTTTGCTTCAGAAGCGCATACTACCCTTAACGAAATTGAAAAAGGGGTAGAAGTATGAAAATTTTACACGTGATCAGCGACAGCAATATCGGCGGAGCAGGGGTTTTGCTTTGCAATCTGCTTCGGCATATGGATCCCGAACGGATCGAAAGTGTGGTAGCAATTCCGCGCGGCAGCGCGCTCGGCGAGCGCATCCGCGCCTTACAGATCCCCGTCAAGGAATTGAAGCACCCATGTCAAAGGCTTTCGATCTCCTCGGTTTTAGAGATTGAACGCCTGCTTCGGCAGGGGGATTTTCAAGGCGTTCATGCAAATGCCGCCATCAGCGCACGTGTGGCAGGACGCCGATGCGGAGTTCCCGTTGTGCATACAAGGCATTGCTGCTTCCCCTTGGAGGGAATTTGGAAGAGCTTTGCCATTCGTCGGATGGGGGGAATGCTGAACGAGCGGTTGTCCGACCGCGTGATCGCAACGGCAGACGCTGCGGTGGAGGATTTGGTAAGGCTGGGCGTCCCGCGGGATCGGATCGAGGTTATCCTCAACGGATCGGATGCGGTGCGTGAGGTATCGGGTGAGGAGCTTTCCGCCTTTCGGAATCGCTTTGCGATCCCGCGTGATGCGTTTACGGTTGGAATCTGCGCAAGATTGGAGCCCTGCAAGGGACACGAGGTCTTCCTGCGCGCGGCACGGATCCTCTGTGATCGGATGCCGCAAATCCCCTTTCTCTTTCTGATCGCAGGGGATGGATCCAGGAAGGCGGCCTTGCAAAGGAAATCCGAGGAGGAGGGGATTGCCGACCGCGTTCGGTTCTTGGGCTTTTTAGAGGATACCGCACCCTTTTACCGCGTGCTTCGCGTCAACGTGAATTGCTCCTGCGGAACCGAAACCTCCTGTCTTGCAATTTCGGAGGGAATGAGTGCGGCTCTGCCAACAGTGGTGAGCGATTACGGCGGAAACGCGGCAATGGTGGATCATGGACGCGCGGGTCTTCTCTTTTGCGTGGGCGAGGCCGATGCCTTGGCGGATTGCATCGCACGGATTGCGGAGGACCGCGCCTTAGAGGAGCGGATGCGCGGGCTTGCCCTTGCAAGGTATCTGGAGCGCTACACGGCAGAGAGAATGGGAAACGACGTGATGAGGCTGTACGAATCCCTGGGGAAGCAAGCGGCAGAGGAATAACGCTTCTCCCGCCCCTTTGGCAGAAAGGCCCTTTTCCAAGACCGAAGAAAATCCCCTTGACGCAGACACCCGACAAAGCACAAGCGGCTTTGGGACTGCGCGAGGGGATTTTGGTTCTCCGCCTGTTTGTTAGGCGGCTTCTATATTCCGTAGATTCCCATCAGAGGGTCCTTGAAGATCCCAAGCTTTGGAGGGAAGAAGGTGAAGACAACGAAAAGGCAAGCGATCAGAACAAGTAGGACGATACGTCCTTTGGGAGATTTGCAACGCAATGCTTCGGCAAAAAAGAGGCGCGTTTCGTAGAGATACGCGATCGCTGCGGTCAGAAAGAAGATCGCGATGTTGATCCAGTCGGGGGATTTTCCGATGACGCCGTTGTAGGTGTAAAAAAGAACGGGGATCAGGGAGATTCCGAGAAGAATGCCGCGCAGCTTTACGCACCAAAAATCCGAGCGGTCACGGAAGAAAAAGCCTTGCAGGACCGCAAAGAGAAGCATCGGCCAAAAGAGCAGCTTCATATGCTCCCAGGTCGATTCATTGACACCCGAAAAAGGCGCGATCCATACCGCATCCCCAAGCCATTCGTACAGAAAATGCAGCACCGTACCAAGAAACGAGGTGACTGCAAAGCCCATCAGCTGCCACAAACCGATCGATTTTTTCATAAGCACCATCCTTGAACTGTTTGTAGGATAGTATATTCTGCCCGATCGGGAATTATGCCCGGGATGCTCCCCTTGAGAGGATGCGGTCTGCAAAGGAGGGCCGATCACGGGACACGGGGACGGTGCGGTTTATGGCATGCATAAAAGGAAATAGGAAGGGATATTTTGAAATAGACCTTGCAATGCCCGGGAAGATATGATATAATAATACTATACTGGGTGGAAATTGACCCTTTGCGGCATGATCCATTTTGAGGGGGGAAAATTTATGCTGTCAGGAAGTGAAATTCTTCAACTCATGGGAAGTCTTATCTGGTTGCTTGCAGGCGTCGGCGTGTTCATTGTGGGAATGAACTTTATGAGCGACGCGCTTGAAAAAAGTGCGGGCAGCGGAATGAAAAAGATGCTCGAACGGATCAGCAACAATCGGCTTTCGGGTGTCGGTATCGGTGCGGGTGTGACGGCGATCATTCAAAGCTCGTCAGCTACCTCGGTCATGGTCATCGGCCTTGTTAATGCAGGGGTTATGACGCTGATGCAGGCCACCCCGATCATTATGGGCGCAAACATCGGTACAACGATCACCGGTCTGCTTGTCGCACTGAAAAATGATTATTTTAACATGCTGATGTACCTGCTTGCCTTTGCGGGTGTTATGATGGGCTTCTTTAAAAGCGAAAGGATTAAGCTTGCAGGTCTGCTTTGCTCGGGCCTGGGTCTGATCTTTGTCGGACTCAACGTTATGAGCAGCGAGCAGGCGTTTGGCAACCCTTTGGTTGAGCAGCTCTTTACAGGCATCTTCCAAAGAATCGATTTTCCGCTCCTTTTGATTCTGGTTGGTATCGTCTTTACCGCATTGATTCAAAGCTCGTCTGCTGCAACGGGTGTCGTGATCACCATGGTTGGCACGGGCGTGCTTCCGCTGGAGCTTGCACTCTTCATCATTCTTGGCGCAAACATCGGTACGTGTGTCACCGCCTTGCTTGCTTCGGTTGGTGCGAATGCCAATTCCAAGCGCGTTGCGCTGATCCATTTCACCTTCAATGGGATCGGCACCTTGCTCTTTGCCGTCCTGATCTGGATCTTCCGGGAGTCTGCCGTCAATCTTCTTGTGTCGGTCTTCCCGGGGAATGATCCGATGTCGCTTCAGATGCGCGTATCGCTCTTCCACATCGTCTTTAACCTCTCTACCACTTGCCTACTGCTGCCCTTTACAAAATATCTTGTAAAATATTCCTGCCTGATCATCAAGGACAAGAAGACGGACGAAGATGTGCTGACCCTTCGGTACGTTGACGATCGACTTCTTTCCACGCCTCCCATTGCATTGATGCAGGTGAAAAAGGAAATGGACTATATGCTCAGTCTTGTTGAGGAAAACATGGTGCTTTCCTTCGACGCGATGGAGAACGGCTCGATTGGAGGCGGAGAACGGATCCGAGAGAACGAAGCTGTGATCGACTTTACCAACAGTCCGCTTACCAAGTTTTTGATCAAGCTCTCGGCCGAGGCCTCACAGAGCGACGAAAGAGTGATCGGTCCCTACTTCCACGTTCTGAATGACCTGGAGCGTATTGGCGACCACGCTGAGAACTTTTATGAGATCGGCGAGGAAATGCGCGGCAAGAAGCTCGAATTTTCCGAGAGGGCACGCACCGATATCAAAAGGATGCACGAGGCAGTATTGGAGATGCTGGTGATCTCAAAGGATGCATTTGAGAATCGGAACAAGGAAAGACTGCAAGAGCTGACGGCCCTGGAAAACACGGTTGACAACATGAAGAAAGCGCTGACGGCAAATCATTTTCTCCGTCTTGCGGAAGGGAATTGCAGTATGGACGTAAGCCCGTATTATTCCTCTGCCGTGGCGGGACTGGAGCGTGTAGCTGACCACCTTGTAAACGTTGGATACAGTATCATGAACCCTGTCGGATCCCAGAAGGAGTCGTAAGAGGGGGATGCGGCGCACGCATCCTTCCCGCGAAATGATGCCTCAAGAAGAACGATAAACGATAAGGAGAACCATCATGCGCAAAACCAAAATTGTTTGCACGCTCGGTCCTGCAAGCGAAACGAAGGAAATCATTACAGGTCTTTGCAAGGCCGGAATGAACGTTGCAAGACTGAACTTTTCACACAATACACATGCTGACCATCAAAGAAGAATCGATCTTGTCAAGGAGGTAAGGGCAGAGCTGGAGCTTCCGATTGCCATCATGCTCGACACAAAGGGGCCGGAATATCGCATCAAAACCTTTGAGGGAGGGAAGATCCTTCTTTCGGATGGGGATCACTTTACCTTTACCACCGAAGAGGTGATCGGCAACCGCGAGTGTGTTTCCGTCAGTTATGCAAAGCTTCCCCAAGAGCTTTCGGTTGGCGACACCATTCTCCTCAACAACGGCCTTTTGTCCTTCCTGGTCGAAAAAATCGACGGCTCCAATATCCAATGCAAGGTGGTTTGCGGCGGGGAACTTTCGGATCGGAAAAGCATGAGCTTCCCCGGAAAGGTCATGAAGCAGCCTTATCTTTCCGAGCAGGATAAAAAGGATATCAAATTCGGTGTGGATAACGGAATCGACTATGTTGCCTGCTCCTTCGTTTCCTGCAAGCAGGATCTGATCGACGTGCGGAATTATATGCGCGAGATCGGCGCGGAGAGCATCGAGCTGATCGCCAAGATCGAAAATCAATCGGGTGTGGACAACATCGAGGAGATCTGTCAATATTGCGACGGTATTATGGTTGCCCGCGGAGATATGGGCGTTGAGATCCCGTTTGAGCATCTTCCGGCCATTCAGAAAAAGCTGATCACGAAATGCCGCCTCCTGGGCAAGCGCGTGATCACGGCTACCGAAATGCTGGAATCCATGATCTCGAATTCCCGCCCCACAAGAGCAGAGATTTCGGATATTGCAAACGCGGTTTACGACGGAACCAGTGCAATCATGCTCTCCGGCGAAACGGCGGCCGGCAAGTATCCCGTGCAAGCGGTCAAAACGATGGCGAAGATTGCGGAAACGACCGAGGGGAACATCAACTATAAGAAGCGCTTTTATGAGTCGGATTTTCAAATCCGCAATATGACCGATGCGATCTCCCATTCAACCTGCGGCATGTCCATTGATATTGACGCCAAGGCCATTGTCGCCTGCTCGCTTTCGGGAATGACGGCACGCATGATCTCCCGCTTCCGTACACCCGTGGACATCATCGGACTTACCACGAATGAAAATACCTGGAGAAAGCTTGCACTTTCCTGGGGAGTGATTCCTGCTATGTGTGAGGAATTTACCTCCACCGACGTGCTTTTCTATACCGCGAAAAAGATCGCGAGTAAAGAGCTTGGCTTGGCCAAGAAGGATCGAATCGTCATCACGGGCGGTGACACGACGGGCCATTCGGGAAACACAAATCTGATCAAGATCGATGAGATTTGACTTGGATACGGAATTGGTGCAATCCATTCCGATCCCATGCGGCAATGCCGTTATGATCCATAGAATTTATGTAGATGCAGATGGAGAGATATGAAAGCATTATTATTCAGTAAAATTAAGGAGGCGTTGATCTCGGTATTGCCGGTCACGCTGATCGTGATTCTTCTGAATCTCACCCCGCTTGTGAATTTAACGCTGAAGGAGGTTCTTATTTTCAGTGTATCCGCGCTCTTCCTGATTTTAGGCATCGGGCTGTTTACCTTAGGTGCGGACATTGCGATGACCCCTATGGGCGAGCATGTCGGATCGGGCTTGACGAAATCCAAAAACTTGAAGCTCCTGCTGACCGTCTGCTTTGCGCTGGGCGTTTTGATCACCGTCGCAGAGCCCGATCTGACCGTTTTGGCAGATCAGGTCGGCAGTAGGCTGATCATCCTTTTTGTAGGGTTGGGTGTCGGCCTGTTCTTGGTTTTGTCCGTGCTGAAGATCGTACTGAAAAAAGACCTTGGAGGTATGCTTGTCTACTTCTACATGGTTTTGTTTGCCCTGGCGCTTCTGGTTGCCACGGTTGATGCGAAGAATTTTCAGCTTTTGCCTCTGTCCTTTGATTCCGGAGGCGTTACGACCGGACCGATCACCGTCCCCTTCATCATGGCCCTCGGCGTTGGAATTGCGACGACGATCGGAGGCAGAAACGCGAGCGAAAACAGCTTCGGCTTGGTTGCAATGTGCTCGGTGGGCCCCATCCTTGCCGTTCTGCTGTTAAGCGTCGTGAACGGCGGCGATATTTCGGCTCCCGGCATTGAGGATTATCTCTTCGCAGAGGACCTTTGGTCCGCAGTGGGACATACGCTCCTGAAAACGACAAAGGATGTCAGTGTTGCACTTGGATTGGTTGTCTTTTTCTTCTTTGTCATTAACTTTATTTTCTTAAAGCTGCCAAAGAAAAAGCTGATGCAGATCTCCGTAGGAGCGGTGATCACCTACATAGGCTTGATCCTTTTTCTGACCTCCGTTCACGTTGGATTTATGCCGGTCGGCTTTCGCATGGGGGAGGAGCTTGCAAAGGCATCTCCCGTTGCCATCACCGTCGCGGGCTTTGTTCTGGGATTGGTGGTTGTTTTGGCAGAGCCGGCGGTCCATGTGTTGAATAAGCAGGTCGAGGAAATCACCAACGGAAATGTGTCCAAAACCGCCATGATGATCGCGCTCAGCATAGGCGTAGGACTTTCCATATGCCTCTCTGTGATTCGAATCCTGTTCGGCTTTTCGGTGCTTTACTATCTGATTCCCGGATACCTTATTTCGCTTGGACTCTCCTTCTTCGTTCCGAAAATATACACCGCCATTGCCTTTGACTCCGGAGGAGTTGCATCCGGTCCGCTGACCTCTACCTTTATTTTGCCGTTTGCGATCGGTGCGTGTGTGGCAATGAACGGGAACATTCTTTCCAATGCCTTTGGGATCGTTGCCATGGTGGCAATGACGCCGCTGATCACGATTCAAATGTTGGGATTCACGGCGATTTCGAAAAAGAGAGTGGGCGAAAAGCTCGCGATGAAGCGAATCCTGGATGAGGATGACGATCAGATCATCCGCTTCTTATAAGGAGGTAAGCATGCCAAAGAAGGAAACAAAAGCAACCGCGGTAAGCAATTCGTCGAAAAAGCAGGTGTCGAACGTTCGAAAGCTGAAGCTTTTGATTACGGTCGTGGATCGAAGCAAGACCTTGTTTTACACGGATCTGCTCGAGCAATTTGAGGTAAACGTTCAGATGGTCCTGTACGGAAGAGGAACGGCGAATTCCCACATGCTGAACTTTTTGGGGATTGCGGAATCCGAAAAATCCGTGATTATCTCTTACATAAGAGAGGACAGAGTAAAGGAAGCGCTGGAAACCTTGGACGAGAAGTTTCACAAGGTCAAGAACGGAAAGGGAATTGCATATACCGTTTCGCTGGATCGTATCATCGGCGTTTCGATGTACCAGCTGTTGAGCAATGACCGTACCGTGAAGGAGGGATAAAGGAATGAAAAAAGGATATAAATGTATTCTGGCGGTTGTAAATAACGGCTTTGCAGAGGAAGCGATGGAGGCCGCAAAGGCCTGCGGAGCCAAGGGCGGCACGATTCTGCACGGCAGAGGCACGATCTCCAAGGAGGCCGAGAGTGCGTTCAATATTACCATTCAACCCGATAAGGAAATTGTGATGATACTGGCGAAGGAAGACCGGATCGACGGCATTCTCAAGGGATTATACAACGCCGTCGGAACCGCAACCAAGGCACAGGGAATCGTTTTTGCGATCCCGGTTGACGAGTCGGTCGGCCTGGAGGCTTCCCCCAGCCATAAGTAAACGTAAGAGATCCCTCACTTCGGAATGCAGGAGGCTTTTACAGAGAAAATGGCTACCGGTATCCGTTACTTTTGAAGCGCTTTATCAACCACGGGATGAAAAGTAAGAGCCTTTCCTCATAAGCAGGCATTCCCGCTTGCAAAGCTCGAAGAAGCGTATGAGCCGTTTGAAGAGGAACGTGACGGAGTGATTCAGGCAGCGGTGGAGTTTGTATGGGAAAAGAATCTTCTCAAATATTAACGATTATAAATCATCAAGATTATTGATACATCGAGAATTGTCGAAATAATCAAAAAGGGCATCTCTGACGGTTCATTGTGCAATGATCGTTCGGAGATGCCCCATGATTGAAAAAGAAAGGAACACTTATGAAAACAGTATGTGTAATAACAGGTGGCGGAAGCGGAATGGGGCTGGCTGCTGCTAAATATATGCCAAAGGATAAGATCATCGTCGTAACGGGCAGAACGCTTTCCAAGCTGGAAAATGCAGTAAAAGAGCTGGAAGCTCTTGGCTATGAGGCATATGCTAAGACCTGCGATACGTCCGTAAGAGAACAAGTCCGCGAGCTTGCAGAATATGCGGCGAGCCTGGGCGAGATCAAGAATGTTATAAACTCCGCAGGTCTCTCGCCTGCAATGGCAGAACCCGAGAAGCTTATGAGAGTAAATGCTCTTGGAACCGTGTATGTAAACGAGGAATTTTCAAAGC
>JAFOGE010000171.1 GCA_017386965.1 Clostridia bacterium | reverse complement strand
TTTTTCTCCAAGTGATCAAAGCAAATGAACGCCGTTCTCCTCACAGATTCGGGTCTCCTCCTCGGACCAGAAGGAGGACTGTACCTCCCCAATGTGGGCCTTGCGAAGGAAAAACATACACATTCTTGACTGTCCGATACCGCCGCCGATCGTGTAAGGAAGCTCGCCGTTCAGAAGTGCCTTGTGGAAGGGCAGCTCCTTTCGGTCGGTGCATCCGCGGATCTCCAGCTGACGAAGCAAAGCCTGCTCGTCCACACGAATTCCCATCGAGGAAAGCTCCAGCGGAATGTCGAGAATGGGATAATACACAATGATATCGCCGTTGAGCGACCAATCGTCATAGTCCGGCGCGCGGCCGTCGTGCTTTTCGCCGCTTTTCAGAGCGCCTCCGATCCCTTGAATGAAGATCGCTCCGTATTCCTTGGCAGCCGCGTATTCACGCTCCTTGGGGGTCTTGTCCGGCCAACGGTCCTCCAGCTCCTGCGAGGTCAGGAAGGTGATCTTTTCGGGCAACAGCTTACCAATGAAGGAATACTCGTTGACGATGTAGTTTTCCGTGTGCCGAAGGGCGCGATAGATCGCCTTGACTGCCGCTCGCAAGGTCTTGTCGTTGCGTTGCTCGTAGGAAATGATCTTCTCCCAGTCCCACTGATCCACGAACATGGAGTGGATGTTGTCCGTATCCTCGTCACGTCGGATCGCGTTCATATCGGTGTAAAGGCCTTCCCCTTCCGAAAATCCGTAGGTTTTCAGCGCCATGCGCTTCCACTTGGCAAGAGAATGTACGATCTCAAGGTCGTGTCCCGAGGGAACGTCAAAGCCCACCGGGCGCTCCACGCCGTTCAGATCATCATTCAGTCCACTCTTAGAATCGACAAAAAGAGGGGCCGAAACACGGATCAGATTCAGTTGTATCGAGAGATCCTTCTCAAAAAAGTCCTTGACCTTCTTGATGGCATACTGCGTTTGGCGGAGCGAAAGGAAGGAGGAATATCCTTCCGGAATGATTACGTGGGACATGCGCGGTACCAAGCCTTTCTGTTCCGTAGACGGATGCATACTGAAACGGTAGAATAGATATTTAACATTATATACGATTTTTTACGGTTTGTAAAGAGCCAAGCCAAAAATCAGGGCTCGTTTTTTTCTTTTTTTCGCTTTTTTGCAAAGAAGGAGCGCAGAAGCAAGAGCGCTTCCTCCTCCATCAGTCCATTTTCGCAAAGAGGCCTTCCCTCCAAGGGATACTGACGCAGATCCAACAGACTGCCAAACGCCCCCGTTCTTGGATCTCTTGCCGCGTAAACCACACGGCCGATCCTGGAGTTGACCGAGGCTCCGGCGCACATCGGACAAGGCTCGAGGGTAACGTACAGAGTACAGTCGGAAAGTCGCCAGGAGCCTACCGCTCCGCAGGCCTGTGCGATCGCCAGCCGCTCAGCGTGTGCCGTTGCATCCCTTCCCGTTTCACACAGGTTATGTGCGCGGGCAAGCAAAATACCGTCGCGCACGATCACCGCCCCCACGGGGATCTCTCCCTCGTCGGCAGCCATTCGCGCCTCTTCTAAGGCCAGGGACATCCATTTTTGATCCTCAACCGAAAATTCCATAAAGCACCGCCATCCAAAAGCAAGAACATGCGCTGCACAAACGCTGTACAGACGCATCCTCTTGCGAGGCATCCCTTCCTTTTATTCATCTTATTATAACACAAAAAGCCCTTCTTGTAAAGGGCTTTTGCGGAAAACGAAGGAATTTCAAGAGCGGTCGGATACAGTGCCTCTCAAAGCATTCTCGCACGTGCCCGAGAGCCATCCAGGTCGAATTTTTCAAGTGCATCCGCAATACGGACCGATGCCTTCCCATCTCCAAAGATGGCCGACGGACGCTTCATGCTCTCATATTCCTCCGATCCGGGTGCCAGCAAGCGCGTAGCCAGATGGTAGATTCCCTCCTCCCCGCTGCCTGCCAGGCGAAGAACCCCTGCACGGATCCCCTCGCTTCGCTCGGTCGCATAACGCATCACGACGGTGGGAATTCCCATCACCGAGGCCTCCTCCTGAATGCCGCCGCTATCGGTCAGAATCAGGTAGCTTTTTGCCATCAAGCGATGGAAGCTGACGATTTCCGGAGGCTCAATCATACGCACGCGAGGCGCATCGTACAAAATGGCACGTGCCGCAGACCGGACCTCGGGATTGTGATGGAGAGGACAGATGGCCAAAACGTCCGGATGCTCCTCCAGAATTCGGCGCAGAGCGCGAAACATCCCTCGGATCGGTGTGCCGAGATTCTCCATTCGGTGAGCCGTAAAAAGAATCAACCGTTTCCCCGCCGGGATCTCCCAATCGGTCTGCGAATCCCTTTTGGAAAGCGTGATCCGCATCGCATCCACCACAGTGTTGCCTGTGATAAAAACCGACGACTCGGGAATTCCCTCCTTGACGAGATTCCTTTTTGCGGTCACGGTGGGTGCAAAATGAAGGTCCGACAAGAGCGCGATGCTCCTCCGATGCATCTCCTCCGGAAAAGGAGCATGCATCTGATAGGTGCGCAATCCGGCCTCCACGTGTCCTATGGGAATCCCCGCATAGAAGGCGGCCAGTGCCGCGGAAAAGGCAGAGGTCGTGTCCCCCTGAACCAGAACGATATCCGGCCGCTCCGCACGCAAAAGCTCATCCATGCCGCGCAAAATACGCGCCGAAAGAGTGGCGTGTCCCTGCCCCGTCCGCATACAGTCCAGATCGAAATCCGGGCGAATCTCAAAGGCGCGCAAGGCACTCTCAAGCATAGAACGGTGCTGACCCGTAGAACAGACCAGCACCTCAACATTCCTTCTTTTTTTCAATTCCTGCACCAATGGGCAAAGCTTAATTGCCTCGGGGCGCGTTCCCATCACTGTCATGATACGCCGCATTCGCTTCCCTCCTATCGCTTGATCACTATAACTTACGAGGGAGGGTGTATATTTAGAACCGATCCTGCGGTATCAGAGAAACATCTGCACCAGACGCTTTGCCCAGGAGAGCCACCAAGGCACCGTTTGCTCCAGCATACCGGAGGCTCTTGCAAGATGCTCCCCATGAAACGGTGCAACGCCAAAGTGCTTGGCACTCATATGTGTGATCCCCAAGGCGATCTCGCCAAAGGCATGATCGCCCACGGCAAGGTATTTTCCGATGGCAACACCACCTGCCGCAAAGCAACCGACAGCCACGCCTCCGCACGCCACAATCCCCATGCAAAGGCCGCCAAATGCCAACAGTCCCAAGGCCAGCGCACCTGCGGAAAGCACGCCGAGCGAAAAAGCACCCAGCGCCAGTAGGCCAAGGGAGAAAACGCCAAAGGACAACAGTCCCATGGAGAAGATTCCTACGGAGCATACCCCCTTGGCCGCAAGACCGACGGCGAAGATCCCCTTAGCCGTCTTTCCAAAGCCCAAATGAATATGGACCAACGGAATTCCGCGGATCGTGCGTTCGCTTTTCCATTCAAAGGACCAATTATGCATCCGATGTGACCTGCTTCCCGGCACGGAGGGAGAAACCGATGAGGGATCGGTGACATCCTCCTTGAGCAGATAATCCATGGAGCAGCCGTAAAGCTCTCCTAAACGGATCAACTTTTCGGTTTCGGGATAGGCGGCGTCGCTCTCCCATTTGCTAATGGATTGGCGTGAGACATCAAGAAGCTCGGCAAGCTGCTCCTGAGTATATCTCGCCTCGCGGCGAAGCCTTGCCAGCTTGGCACCTGTTGTCATAGAATCATTCATAAAATCACTCTCCTTTTTCATCTTGATGGATTTTATGATAGCACGTTTGGCGCAAAAAGGCCATACACTTGCGGTTTTTTTCTGTCAACTTCAAGTTGCATTTTCGAAAAAATCACTTCTTTTGCTGCTTGCACCAGATCTTCATGACCAGCCTGTGCGGCAGAAGCTTTGTAGCCAGCACCTGCGCACGAACGGGGAAACCGCAGATGGAAACATCCCTACGCTTCTTCATGTCGCGGATCGCACGCTTGATGACCTGATCGGGCGTATAGAAACGGTTGTAGTAGGTAATGGTGTCGTCCGTAACCGCATGATCGAAGAACTCGGTCTTGACCCATCCCGGGCAAACGGCCATGACGTGAATGCCCTTCTTCTTCCACTCCACATTCAGCGCACGGCTGAAGCTGAGCACGAACGCCTTGGTCGCCCCGTAAACGTTGATATAAGGCACGGGCTGGAAGGAGGAAAGCGAATCCAACTGATAAACCTCGCTTCCGGCAGTCAGATACGGCATCGTTGCATAGGTCATGCCCACGTAGGCCTTGACGTTCAGATCAATCATGCGGTACATCGTATCCAGATCCATCGCCTCAAACGCACCGAAGCGTCCCACGCCGCTGGCATTGACCAGCACCGACACCTCCGGCTTTTCTTGTTCCAGAAGCTTGCGATATTCCTCGATGCTCTCCTCCAAAGTCAAATCCAGAGCGATGGGACGAATCTTGGTTTTTACTTCGCCTTGAAGGCCCTCCAAGCGATCTCTCCGGCGAGCAATCGCCCAGATCTCGTCCAGCTGCTTTTCGTGGCTGAGCTGAAGCACAAATTCCTTCCCCATCCCCGAGGATGCACCGGTAATCACTGCAATCTTCATATCCAATATTTCCTTCCGTAACGTCAGATTTTGATCCTGATCGGATGCGCGCAGAATGGACCCTTTGCGTGCAGCCTTCGCTTCAGTATACCATATTCTTTTCCCTCTGTCAATAAAAAGCCGCCGAGCAGAAATGAAGACAGGCAATATTTTTCGGCTTGCGACATAGAGTTAGAAAAAAAGCAACGGAGGCCGCCATGTTAGCAACCTTATTTTCGTTTCTGACCAAAATCATGCATTTGATCCTGGGGATCGGAACTCCGCAAAGCTTTCCCCCACCTCTGCCTGCGGAGGAGGAGCAAGCCTGCTTTCTGCTGGCCGAAAAGGGGGATGCTAAGGCACGGCAACGTCTGATCCTGCACAATCTGCGTCTGGTTTCGCATATTGTGCGCAAGTACTATGCGGGAGCGCAGGACCCGGAGGATCTGGTTTCCATCGGAACGGTGGGATTGGTCAAGGCCGTGGACACCTTCAATATTCACAACGGCGCACGCTTTGCGACCTACGCCGCAAAATGCATTCAGAATGAGATCCTGATGTATTTTCGGTCCAGACGAAAATTAGCCTCCGAAATCTCCATTCATGAAACGATCGACATGGATCGGGACGGCAACCCCTTAACCTACATGGACGTGATCTGCAGTGAGGAGGACGTTGCCGAGGAGATTGATCGAAAGATCGCGTCAGAGCGCATGCTTCGTTTGCTGGATACCTGTCTTCTTCCACGCGAGCGGCAGATCCTGATCATGCGCTACGGGATCGGGGGCATTCCCCCACAGACGCAACGCGAGATCGCGGCCAGCCTCAATATTTCACGCTCCTACGTTTCCCGTCTCGAAAAAAGTGCCCTTGAAAAGCTTCGCGATGCCATGGGGTCGCCGTAAGCACGACAGGAACGGGTCGAGGTGACTTTTCCCTTTTTTTCATTTTCTCCATTGATTTTCCTCTCATTATCTGCTATAATAGGATGAATACCTTTTGAAAGGAATCCTATCCTTATGAGAATGAGAAGAAAAAAGCACGGTGCAGAACGGATCGCCGCCTGCTCTGCCATCCTGATCGAGCAGAATTCCGCTGAAACGGTGGATCCCGCATCCTTCTTTTCGGCATCCCGCCCTCTCCACCTTGAGATCGGGTGCGGAAAGGGAGATTTTGCAGTTGGAATGGCCACAAAGCATCCCGATTGCAATTTCATCGCTATGGAGCGTGTCCCCGACGTTGCCTGCATCGCCCTGGAGAAAGCAATGGCGGCAAAGGATAGCCGCCCCGACAACCTCCGCTTCCTGATTGGGGATGCGCAAACCTTGAACGATCGGTTTCTCCCTCACACAGTTGAGCGCATCTACCTCAATTTTAGCGACCCTTGGCCCAAAAAGGGATACGCCAAGCGCCGTTTGACGCACCGCGGCTTTCTTGAGGCCTACCGCACGCTTCTTTGCGAGGGCGGTACGCTCTATCTCAAGACCGACAACGAGGGGCTGTTTGATTTCAGTCTGGAGGAATTTGCCGCTTGCGGATTGACGGTGGAATGGATCTCACGCGACCTGCACACCTCCGAAATGGCTGCGGACAACGTCATGACCGAATACGAGCGCAGCTTTTCCGAAAAGGGTCAGGTCATCTATTCCGCGCACGTCCGTTTCTGAAAGGAGCGCATGCATCATGCTCAAGGATCTTGTCATGCGGTCGCGCAGCTTCCGTTCCTTTGACGAAAGCGCGCCCGTTCCTTGCGAGGCACTTCTCGATTGGATCGACTGCGCTCGCTTCTGTCCCTCCAGCATCAATCTCCAAATGCTGAAATTCCGACCCGTCTACACCCCGCAGGAATGCGCACAGGTTCTGCCTCTGACTCGTTGGGCCGGAAAGCTGAAGGATCTTTCGCTTCCCCCGAAGGGACATGCTCCCACGGCGTACATCGTCGTTTGCACGGACAACTCCGTGATGGAGGGTGCAGAACGGTTTCAGAAGGACGTCGGGATTGCCGCGCAAACCATTCTGTTGGCGGCGTGCGAGAGCGGCTTTGGAGGATGCATGATCGGCTCCTTCTCTCCCGACGAGCTTTGTAAGGCTCTCTCGCTGCCGGATGGAATCCGGCCCCAGCTGGTCATCGCACTCGGAAAGCCGGATGAACGCGTAGAGCTTGTCGATCTTCCAAAGGACGGTGACACCTCCTATTACCGCAAAAACGGCGTCCATTACTCTCCCAAGAGATCGCTTGACGACCTCGTGATACACTGATTTTTTGAAAGGAGATCCTGCTATGTCTGCGGAGCTTTCCGGCGTCCTCATCATCAAAAAAGCGGACGGTATGACCTCGCACGACGTTGTCAATCGGATACGCCGCCTCTACCAAACCAAGCGTGTTGGACATACCGGCACCTTGGATCCGATGGCAACCGGTGTTCTCGTGGTCCTGATTGGACGCGCCGCCAAGGCGGCAGAATACCTTTCCTCGGATCAAAAGACCTACCGGGCGCGCCTGCGTCTTGGATTGACCACCGATTCCGAGGATATTACCGGAAACGTCCTCACCACATCAAATGCAATTCCCTCCCAAGAAGCGCTTGCGGATGTTCTTCCGCAATTTCGCGGAAGAATCCTGCAAATTCCTCCCATGTATAGCGCCCTCAAGGTCAATGGGCACAAGCTGGTGGATCTGGCACGCAAAGGAATTACGGTGGAACGGCAAGCGCGTCCGATCGAGATCTTCGCCCTCACGGCAGAAGCGACCGAGCGCGCAGATGAATATTCGCTGACCGTTACCTGCTCCGGAGGCACCTATATCCGAACGCTTTGCGCCGACATCGGAAGCGCACTTGGCTGTGGCGGCTGCATGGCGGCTCTCGAGCGTACCGAAACCAGCGGCTTTTCCATCGAACGCGCGCACACCCTGGAGGAATTGGAAGCCCTCTCGGACGATGAGCGAGCGCATCTTTTGATCGATACGGAAGCCCTTTTTGCAGATCTTCCCTCCCTCATTCTCCCCCCCTTCTTCGAGAGGCTTTGCCGAGGAGGATGCGAAATCTATCTCAAGAAGCTCAAATCATCCACCGCATATCCGGTAGGCACGCGCCTGCGCCTTGCGGGTGAGGAATGCGGCTTCTTCGCCTTGGGCGAGGTTGGAGAATACGAGGAAGGTATCGCGGTTAAGGCGATCAAAACCTTCTTCCCACAATAAGAAAAAACGGGATGCACATCTACCAAAGATGCACATCCCGTTTTTTTATTCCGCAAGAGGCTCAACCTCGCTTTGATAATAGGATTCTTGAAAGCGGATCGCTGCTTCCATCTCCTCCTTGGTGTAATGGGTGCCGGAAGCCGCCGCCACCAACTTGTCCTCCACGTCGTTGTGACGGTGAACGATGCCGATGATGCGTGCGGTATATTCCTTGACCGGACGATCCACGCCGAGCAGATAGACATCCAGCTCCTCGCCGTCCCCACCATATACGCCGGGAATGTAGCCGTAATTGATGGGATAGAAAAGCCCCGGATGCTTTGGATGCTCTGTCCCGATGGGGCGATCCATTTCGATCCGCACCGTTTTTCCAAGATAGGAGCGCACCTGCGCCTTTCGTTCTTCAAAGGTCATAAAAGCAAAACCCTCCTTGATGTATAAGAAATGCAACATGCTTTTTCTGTAAACAGTATAGCATAAATCCGGAAGAATTGCAAGAAAAAGAGAACATTTTTGCAGGAACAGATTCAAAAAAGCAAGTACGCCGCCCATTCCAGTCAACAGGAATGAGCGGCGCCGCATTTCGTGCCATGTGATCCAACTGCTTGGCTCCAACCGACAGAATGCGATCGGTCCTCAAATCAGAGGGCCGACTGCGGAGATCCAGCTCCGCTGTTCAAGCTTCTCTTACTTGTTCTTGAGCGTGTTCTCGTAGGACTGGATCATCTTCTTGACCATCTGTCCGCCAACGGAACCTGCCTGCTTTGCGGTAATGTCGCCGTTGTAGCCCTGCTTCAGGTTTACGCCGACCTCGTTTGCCGCCTCCATCTTGAATCTCTCCAGAGCTTCCTTAGCCTCCGGAACAAGAGTCTTATTGCTTGCCATGGTTTTTTCTCCTGTTCTGAACGGATCACGGCTTGCACCGTTCCTTTTCTTCATTCCAAGAAACAGCGCAGTCCGGTATCGGCCAAGACGCATTTGCGCACCGCCCGACACACGCCGTTCGTTTAATCTATATCAATTGAGCGCGATGCTTCGCGGCTCTGATACTATTCTGCTCCCACGGCTCGCTTTTATGAATGGAAATTGTTTGCAAGCAAAAGCACTCGTTTTGATAAAAAAGTGCGGAGCGATCCCACTCCGCACTTTTTTTGCATTTTGAGTTTATACGCCGCTGTAAGCGGAGAAGCCGCCGTCAACGGGAATGACCGTTCCGGTGACGAAGCCGCTGGCCTTGTCATCGGCAAGCCAGAGCAGTGCGCCGATCAGGTCGGAGATCTCTCCAAACTTCTTCAT
>JAFOGE010000170.1 GCA_017386965.1 Clostridia bacterium | reverse complement strand
CGGGGGATGATTATGCCGAGTATTATACCAAGGAAGAATACCAGACTCTCCTTGAGGAAAGCCGGGGGAACTACGAAGGAATCGGCGTCAGCATTTTGCCGACGACGCTTATGGTGGAAGGATACGAGCATTCGGTTTTCCAAGTGATCTCGATCTTCCAAGGCGCGCCAGCCGAGAGTGCAGGCGTTCTGATCGACGATTGCGTCTATGCCGTCAAGGTGGATGGAGAGTATCAGACGGTTTCGACCCTTGGATATTCCAAAGCGCTTGCTGCCTTCCGCGGCCCGAAGGGGACCACGGCGGAGTTCCTCGTTCTGCGAAAAAATGAGAACGGGGGATACAGTACGGTGGCGTTTTCCGTGGCCCGTGATGCGTACGAGGCCGAAACAGTGACGCATCGGGTGAGCGAGAAGGATCCTACCGTGGGAATCGTGTATATCTCCGGCTTTGAACTGATCACGCCCAAACAGTTTAAGGAATCGGTCAACGCGCTTCTTGCCCTTGGTGTGGAGCATTTTGTCTTTGATGTGCGAAACAATCCCGGAGGCGATGTGCAATCCGTTAAGGCGATCTTAACCTATTTCTTGAAGGAGGGCGACCTCATTCTGAGTGCGATCGACAAGGCAGGAAAGGTGGCAGTCTCCTTCTGTGCAGAGCCGATCGACCGGACGGATGAGATGTATTCCGCCTGCAATGTTTCCAAGGATGAGATCGGTATGTACGCCGATCTGGATATGGTCGTTCTTTGTAATGCGAACACGGCAAGTTCTGCCGAGATCTTTACCGCTACCATGCGCGATTACGGTCTGGCCAAGATCGTAGGAGAAACGACCTTCGGAAAGGGCATTCTGCAGTCGATTCTTCCGCTTTCCGATTATAGCGATTATGAAGGCTATTTCAAATTCACCTCTTACGCTTACGTCACGCAATGTGGTATCCCCTACCACGGCATTGGCGTTTCTCCCACTGAGGGGCTTGAGGTTTCGCTCTCCGAGCAGGCACAGAAGTATCCTCTTGACCTGCTTCCCGAGGCGCTTGACGACCAGCTTCTGCTGGCGATTGCACAATTCGCAGATTGAATAAGAAGTTTATTAACATTATCTATAAAGGAGAACTATCATGGCAAAGGGAAAACAGATGCTTTATACACAGCAGGGATATCAGGAGCTTGTCGATGAATTGCATCGCTTAAAGCACGAGAAGCGCGAGGAGATCAAGAACGCGATTGCAACGGCACGCGGCTTTGGCGACCTTTCCGAGAACGCTGAATATGACGAGGCAAGAAACGAGCAGGCAAAGAACGAAACGCGCATCAAGGAGCTGGAGGAGCTTCTCGAGAACGCGGTGATTCTGGATGAGTCCAACATCGACACCAGTGTCATCAGCCTTGGCTCCACCGTCAAGGTGTACCACGAGGGAATGGCGCGTGAGTTCATCTACGATTTGGTGGGCTCCAACGAATCCAACCCCATGGAGGGCAAGATCTCGGATCAATCTCCCATTGGCGAGGCCCTGATCGGCAAGCGCGCAGGAGATACCGTTGAGGTAGAGGTTCCCAACGGAATGGTTTGCATGAAGGTTCTTGAGGTTTCCAGAACCCAGGGCTAAAACAAAAAAGGACAGCGGAACGGGAAGGGCGATCGTACGTGGCCACGTTCCGCTGTTTTCAAAAGCAAGGAGGCTTCCCGTGAAACGAGAGGAAAAGCAACAGACCGGTGAAATCGTCGTTCAGAACCGATTTTTGACTTGGCTCGACAATTTTTGGTATCATCACAAATGGCATGTGATCGTTCCCGCATTCTTTCTCATTCTGTTTGTGATCTGCTTTGTGCAATGCTCTACGAAGGAGAGCGGTGACGTTACGGTTACATACGCAGGCGGATATACGATGACGGCAGAGGAGCAGCAGATCCTGAAAAACACGCTCAATGCAATCTCTCCCAAGAAGGACGGGCAGGAGAACACGCTGAAGAATTTGCTTGTGACCTATCCCATCTATACCGATGACGAGCTGCGCGCCCTGTTTACCGATCAGGACGGAAATTTTGATAATTACGGCTTCCAAACGGCGAAGATGCAGTCCGCAGATCAGCTCAATGGCTTTGCAAGCTTTGTGAAAACGGGAGAATCCTCTGTTTTCTTTGTCAGTCCCGCGGTATATGAGGCGCAGAATCTTGACTATCTTGCCGTTCCGCTGAGCGATCTGTTTGATACCGTTCCCGCGAACGCATACGATGCGTATGCCATTCGGCTGGCGGACACGGAATTTTACCGCTACTATGAGGCGATTCAATTTTTGCCGGAGGATACGTTGATCGTTCTGCTTCAGCCCATGCTCCTATGGGGGGCATCCTCGGACGGAGAAAAATATGAGGCCTTTCGTGACGTGTATTACGCCATTGTCAACGCAAAAGCACAATAAGAAAAGAAATAGCGACAGCCCATACCGTTTTCGGTAGAAGGCCGTCGCTTTTTTCGATCCGATCGGATCCCTTTTCTTTTTTACAAAGATTCGTCTGCGTTTGCCGTGGCAACCAGATTTGCGCCGGTTCCCAGAATATCCGAAAGGAGAACCTGGCCAACCGTTACGGGAAGCTCGATCACGGTTGCATTGATCAGCTCCATGCACTCGAACATCTTTTCCTTGGGGATCGTGCGGTCGGTCTTCACGGGAATGACACGGCCGTCCTTTGCAAGAACGGTAGAGGTCACGGTACGCATGGGGTGAATGCATTCATCATTCGCGTATTGCAGTCCGCGCGGACAGGTGTGTCCCGTTACGCTCTTAACAACGCCATCCTCCAGCTCTACACGGAGCGGACAGCCCTTGGGACATACGATACAAGTCAATTCTCTTACCATATCACTTTACCTCCAATGCAAAGGAAAGCGCCTTCGCGTCTGCAAACTGATCGGGGCGCAGGGTAATGCTCTCCATTTCACCGGGAGCAACCTTGAGCTTTTTCTTGGAATAGATCACGCGGTCACCGTCCGACACGCGAATGGTGACGTTGCGGTAAACGTCCGCTACGCGGAAGAATACGGTCACGTCCTTCTTTTGTGTGATGCGCTGCGGAACGGTGTAGCGGATCTTGCCGTCGGTGGAGAGGGGGATGTCGGTGCGTTCGGCGGTGATGCCTTGAATATAGGCCACGGCGCTCTTTCCCGCAATCTCGGCCTCCTCGGACACGTAATCGACGAGATCGTGGACGTGCAGAACGTTTCCGCAGGCGAAGATACCCTCCACGGAGGTCTGACGGTCCTGGTCAACCACGGCACCGCTGGTAACGCGGTCAAGCGGCACGCCTGCGGTCTTGGAAAGCTCGTTTTCGGGGATCAGACCAACCGAGAGAAGCAGAGTATCACAGGGAATGTATTCCCGCGTTTCGGGAATGGGACGGCGATTCTCGTCCACCTTGGCAATCGTTACGCCCTCGAGTCGCTGCTTGCCGTGGATCTCAACGACGGTATGGCTCAAGCGAAGCGGAATTCCAAAGTCGTTGAGGCACTGCTCGATGTTACGGGCCAAGCCTCCGGAGTAGGGCATCAGCTCACAAACGGCATGCACCTTCGCGCCCTCAAGCGTCATGCGGCGTGCCATGATCAATCCGATGTCGCCGGAGCCGAGAATGACCACGTTCTTACCGGGCATATAGCCCTTGAGGTTGACGTATTTCTGTGCGGTTCCCGCGCTGAAAATGCCGGAGGGACGGGTGCCTGCAATGTTCAGGGCTCCCTTGGAGCGCTCGCGGCATCCCATCGCAAGGATTACGGCCTTGGCTTGGATTTGAAAGACGCCTTCCTCGGAGTTGGTCGCGGTAACGACCTTCTCGGGAGAGATATCGAGAACCATGGTGTTGAGGAGATAGGGAATGTTGCGCTCATAGACCTGCTGCTCATATCTCCATGCGTATTCAGGACCGGTCAGCTCCTCGCCGAAGCGGTGAAGGCCGAATCCGTTATGGATGCACTGTTGCAGAATTCCTCCAAGATGCGAATCGCGCTCCAGGATCAGAATGTTCTTAATTCCATTATCGTAGGCCGCAACGGCTGCGCTCATACCGGCAGGTCCGCCGCCGACGATCACGAGATCGATCTGCTTCATATCAGTCCACCCCCTTGGTCTTTCCAACGTTAATATAGGAGTCGCCGCCGAATTTGGTTACCGACTCATAGGGAACCTGCATCTCCTGGGCCAGAAGCTCTACGATGTAGGGAGAGCAGAAGCCGCCCTGGCAACGTCCCATCTGCGCGCGCGTGCGGCGCTTAACGCCGTCGAGATCGCGGGGCTTCGGGTTCTGGCGGATCGCAGCGAGGATCTCACCCTCCGTTACGGTTTCGCAACGGCAGATGATGCGTCCGTAGGCGGGATCCTTCTTGATGATCTCATTCTTTTCTTCAATGCCGGCCTCACGGAAAGCATGCATCGGTGCGCGCAGGGGAGAGAATGTGGGATCCTTCTCCAAGGGCATTTCTGCCTTTTTGAGAAGCTCCACGACGTATTTTGCAATCGCGGGAGCGGAGGAGAGTCCGGGGGATTCGATGCCGGCAACGTTGACGAAACGATCTCTGGGCATATTGATGATAAAGTCCCCGGTGCTTCCAACGGCGCGAAGACCGCAGAAGGAGGTGATGGTTTGGTTATACATGACGCCGTCTACGTTTTCACGTGTTTCGCGCATGACGTGCGCAAGGCCGTCCGGAGTCGTTGCCTTGTTCTCTTTTTCGCCGATGTCCACCGAGGTCGGACCCGTGATCAGATTGCCATCGACCGTGGGCGAAACCAGGATGCCCTTGCCCATCTTGCTCGGCGTGCGGAAGATGGTGCTTTTGATCAGGTTGCCGCTTTCCTTGTCGAGCAGGACGTACTCACCGCGTCTGGCATGGATCTGGAAAGAGGTATCGCCTACCATTTCGGCGATTGCATCGGCGTAAAGGCCGGCCGCGTTGATGATGTATTTTGCCTTGACCGTGCGTCCGTCCTCGGCCTTGAGCGTAAAGGCGTCCGCATCCTCCTCGATGGCGGATACTGCAAAATCCAGGAGAAGGGAAGCTCCGTTGTCCATCGCGTTTCCGACGGATGCGATCGTCAGCTCATACGGGCAAACGATGCTTCCCGTGGGAGCGTACAGAGCGCAGGTAGCGTTCTTCGAAACGTTGGGCTCCAGAGCGTGGAGTGCATCGCTATCCAAAATTTCCAATCCCTTTACACCGTTGGTAACACCGCGCGTATAGAGGGAACGGATCGTTTCCATATCCTCCTCGTTAAAGCCGATCACGAGAGATCCGTTGTTCTTATATTTTACGCCAAGCTCTTGGCAGGTCTTAGCCATCATTTCAGAGCCTTGTACGTTCAAGAGCGCCTTCAGGCTTCCTTCCTTTGCGTCGAATCCTGCGTGGACGATGGCGGAGTTTGCAGAGCTTGCGCCCATTGCAACGTCATGCGCCTTTTCGAGGATGCAGAGATTCAGCTTGTAGGACGAAAGTTCTCTGGCGATCATACCGCCAACGACGCCCGCACCGATTACAGCAACATCATACGTCATAACTGATTATCCTTTCATAGAGAAGTTCGGGAATTTCCACATTATATACAACATTATATTATACATCATGTTTTAGAATATGTCAAGGGAAAACAGGATAAAAAGCCCCTTTTTTGGCTTCCAAAACGGACTTTTTGAAGAGGCTTGAAAAAAACGATGGAAAAATATTATTTTTTGCAAAAATACTCTTGCAATTTTGGAAAAGATGTGGTAAAATAGAGCAGTATGATGTGAAGGAATGCTCTTTCGGGCATTCGGACAAAAAAGATATTTTGGAGGTTATCATGATTATTTCTCTCGCAGCAACGGCGAATGCAGTTTGGCAGTACGTAATCGGCGCGTGCCTGTTACTTCTCTCTGTGGTTTTGGTTGCGATTATCCTGAAGCAGACAGGTAAGGACAAGAGCCTTTCCGGCACGATCGCAGGCGGCGCAGAAACCTTCTACGGCCAGTCCAAGGGCACCCAGAAGGATCGCTTCCTGCAGAAGCTGACGATCATCCTGTCTGTGGTATTCGTTATCCTGACGGTTGTTCTTTGCATTCTGACGATCGCATAAGGCACATAAGAAAAAAGGTTATGGAGAAGGCTTACAAGTCCTTCTCCATGCTTTTGCGGTAAAGAGAGTTGTTCTTATCTTGAGAAAGGAATCTGTAAGCCATGAAGGAAATCCAACGTAAGATCCGCTCAATCGCGGATGAATTTCTCTTGACGGGTCCGATCCGATCCGTAGAGATCATCAGCCACGGAAATATCAACGCAACCTACGATGTTACCGTTGACGTGGATGGACAGGATCGCCGGTTCGTCTTCCAAAAGGTCAATATTTTTGTCTTCAAGAATCCGAAGAGGATCATGAAGAATATTGAGTACATCACCACGCACATCAGCGAGAAGCTGGAGGCCTCCGGTAAGAGCCGTGACCTTTGCATGCATTTTCTCCATACGGCAGAGGGGAAGAACTATGTTATGGAGGACCAAGGCTTCTGGCGTGTATCGGAGTATGTTCCCAATACCATTACGATCAATGCGAGCGAAGATCTTGACGTGATCCGTTCCGCAGGACGTGCATTCGGAAATTTCCAGACGATGCTCTCGGATTTTGATGCAAGCCGTCTTTACGAAACCATACCGAATTTCCACAACACCAGAAGTCGTATTGCCGTTCTGATGCGCCACGTGAATGAGGATCCCTGTGGACGTGCGGACGACGTGCGCGATGAGATCGCGCGCATTCGTAAGCTGACGCCTTTGGCAGTCCGCCTGAACGAGCTGGTGGATTCGCAGGAGCTGGGTTACCGTGTAACCCACAACGATACCAAGATCAACAACGTGCTGTTCGACCAGGATACGCACGAGGCCAAGACGGTCATTGATCTGGACACCGTTATGCCGGGATTGGTGGCTCATGATTTTGGTGATGCGATCCGCTTTGCGGCGAATACGGCTGCGGAGGATGAGCCGGATCTGTCCAAGGTTGCTTTGGATATGGATCGCTTCCGCGCCTTTGCAGAGGGATTTATTCCGGAGGTCGCTTCCGCGCTGACGCAGTTGGAGATCAAGACGCTGGCACTCGGTGCCTTTACCATGACGTTGGAGCTTGCCGTGCGTTTTCTGGATGATTACATCACGGGAGACCAGTATTTCAAAACACTTTACAGAGGGCACAATCTCGTCCGCACCCGCTGCCAGTTGACCTTGGCAGAGGATATGTTTGAGAATCTTGGTGCAATGAATCGGATCGTTTCCGAGATCGCAGGATTTGCATTCTAAACGAAACATCCATCAAAAAAAGGTATCGAGCCGCATACGCGAGCATCGATACCTTTTTTGTGTTATTGCTCATCCACGAAGACGCGCTTGATGGCTTCGAGATATCCGTAGCCGTAAAGGTCGTCGGGGAGAAGATAGCTGGTTTCGGTCCATTCATTCCAGCTGTTGATCGTAATGAGCGGTGCGCGGAGGTTGGGGTGCGTGTCCACGTATTCCTTTGCCATGCGCAATGCGATCTCAAATTTTTCCGGCTCATTGCCCGTGCAGATGTAGTCGCTGTACTCCATGAAGCGGGGGTTGTTGTCCCAACCGATGGAAACGTGCGGGTAGTAGGGAACGGTATAATCCTTGTCCATGCGCTTCCATTCTGCTGCAACGACGGGAAGAATCTCGCTTTCGTAGTCGCGGTCCATCTTGGTCAGATGCGCGAACTGATAGTTGGTCACGCTGTCAAAGCCGAGCGCGGGAACGATCTCGCGAGTGGAGAGCGCGTGCTCACTGTCCACGCCGCTGGCGTTGGCAATGCGCTCGCCCCAGCCGGTCAGCTGCAGCTCAAGGCCGGGGAAGCCTGCGCGAACGGTTTCTGCGCGGAAATATTCCAATGCCTCGCGGGTCTTTTCCATACCGCCAAGACCGCGGATGAGATTGTCCACGTCGTAGATCATAAAGACGGGCTTGCCGTCGATCTTGTAGTAGTTGGGCTGAGAGAAATACTGCGTGATGATGCGCTCTACAACGCAGTCAAAGTCGGCTCTGCTCACCGCACCGTCCCAGAGCTTCCACTCCTTTTGCGTGCGTGCGCGGTCGGAGAGGCGAATGTCCCAGGTGTAGTTTGCGGTGTGGTTTGCCCACATGATGTAGAACTTCATCTTG
>JAFOGE010000169.1 GCA_017386965.1 Clostridia bacterium | reverse complement strand
GCGCTCTTTTGGCTCGGGATTTGGGAAGCCGGCGCCCTTGCAGTTGGCAAGCCGCTTCTCTTTCCCGGCCCTTTGAGTGTTCTTCAGACGCTTGCGGAGCTATGGAAGACGCCGGCCTTTTACAAGGTTACGGGAAATTCACTTTGGAACATCCTTTTAGGATTCCTTCTGGCAACCGTGCTTGGTGTTCTGCTTTCGGTGCTGACCTCACACGTCCGTATTGCAAGAGATCTTTTGCAGCCTCTGATGGCGGTGGTAAAGGCAACTCCGGTTGCTTCCTTTATCATCCTTGCAATCCTATGGATGGGGTCTGCACGTGTTCCCTCCTTCATTACCGCTCTCATCGTTTTGCCGATCATTTGGACCAATCTGGATGCTGGATACAAAACCGTGGATCCTGCGTTGTTGGAAATGACAAGGGTGTATCGCTTTTCTCCGTGGCGCAGATTTCGATGTCTGATCCTGCCCTCCGTGCGTCCTTATTTCATATCTTCCGTACGAATGTCGATCGGTCTTGCTTGGAAAGCAGGGATCGCCGCTGAGATCATCACCATGCCGAAAAATTCCATTGGCACGATGATCGGAGAGGCGAAGCAATATATTGAAACATCCGTGATGTTCGCCTGGACCTTGACGGTGATCGTGTTGAGCCTTTTGATTGAGCTTGCCGTTTCCCTCCTGTTGAGGCGTACGGGGAATGCTTTGACAGAAAGGAAGGAACCGATATGATCACATTTGAACAGGTTTCCTTTGCTTATGCAAGCAAACGGGTTTTGGATTCTCTCTCCTTTTCCTTGCAAAGCGGCGAGCTTTTGGCCGTTATGGGAGAGTCCGGATGCGGAAAAAGTACGCTCCTGCATTTGGCGGCAGGCTTGTTAAAGCCTCAAGGCGGCAGGATTCTTTCGGATCATAACCGTATTTCCTATGCCTTTCAAGAGCCTCGCTTGTTTCCGTGGATGACCGTTCGGGAAAACCTCCTTGCGGTTCTTCCAAAGGAAAGAATACAAACAGAATCCGAGAAAATTCCGAGGATCCTTGAGCAGGTCGGGCTCTCGAATGCAGAGGATCTGTATCCAAACCAGCTTTCCGGAGGGATGAAGAGCCGTGCTTCCTTGGCGCGAGCGCTCCTCTATGATGGGGACCTCTTTCTGTTGGATGAATGCTTTGCCTCCTTGGATGAAGCCTTGCGTGCAGAGCTGACCGCATTCCTGCGAGAGGAATTGAAGCGCAAAAAGAAAACAGCGATCTTTGTAACGCACCTGCGCTCTGAGGCTGAGGCGTTTTCCGACCATATTCTTACCTTATGAAGCAAAAAGAGCTGCTTCCGTGCGAAACACACGGAAGCAGCTCTTTTCTGCGATTATCGAGATCAGCCCTTCAGCTTTAAGGTCTTTTCATAGGCGGCCGTTACTGCATTGATTGCGGCGGCGCGGAAGCCGCCCTCCTCCAGTGCATGGATTCCGGCGATGGTCGTTCCGCCCGGACTGCAAACGGCATCCTTGAGGACTCCCGGATGCTTTCCGCTTTCCAAAAGCAGCTTTGCGCTGCCGAGCAAGGTCTGCGCCGCATACAGATTTGCCTGTTCCCTTTTCAGACCGCACTCCACGCCGGCATCTGCCAAGGCCTCTGCAAAGAGAAACACGAAGGCGGGGCCGCATCCGGAAAGTGCGCTGGCGGCATCAATGCTTGCTTCAGGAAGGTGGTCCAAGCGCCCTGCCTCCGAAAAAGCATTCGTAAATTCCGAAAGCTGCTCCTCCGAAACGGCACTGTTGTAATCATAAAGGATCATGCCTTCGCCGACCGAGGCGGGTGTGTTTGGCATGATACGAATGATCGGGCACTTGCATCCGGCAAGTTCTGTCAAGGTTGCGATCGAGGTACCTGCGAGCATGCTGATCAGCACAAAAGGATCCTTCCGCTTTTGCAGAATGGGGCGGATCGTATCGAAAAGCTTGGCTGCACCCTGCGGCTTGACCCCGATAAAAATATACTGGCTGCTTTTGGCCAGAGAAATCAGATCGGTAACCTGCATACCGCAGCTCATTGCAAGACGCTCCGCCTTTTCAAAGACGGCATCACAAACCATGATCTGCTCACCCAGCACCGTTTTGGCAACCGATTCTGCTAAAGTACCGCCCATATTTCCGCAACCGATAAATCCAAAAATTGTTTTCATGTTTTTTTGCCTTTCTGTGTTATAGGATTTGTCGAAGGATTCATTCAACGAATCTGGCCGTTTCCGCGAATGATATACTTGTAGGTCGTAAGCTCCTCCAGCCCCATAGGTCCTCTGGCATGGAGCTTTTGTGTGGAAATTCCGATCTCACACCCAAGACCGAACTCACCGCCGTCTGTAAAGCGGGTGGAGGCGTTGATATAAACTGCCGCGCTGTCGATTGCGCGTGCAAAGCGATTGGCAGATTCCGTATTTTCGGTAAGAATAGCCTCGCTGTGATGCGTGGAATGCAAGCCAATATGTGTAATCGCATCATCCAGACTATCCACGATCTTGATCGCAAGAATATAATCGAGAAATTCTGTATCAAAATCAAGATCGGAGGCAGGGACACCTTCTATGATTTTTGCGGAACGAGGGTCCAGTCGCAGCTCTACGGAAGGCTTCCCTTTTTCGGTCTGTTCAACAGTCAGACGATGCTTCAGCATGGGCAAGAAGCGCTCTGCCACATCCTTATGAATCAGACAGACCTCCTCTGCGTTGCACACCGAAGGACGGCTTGTTTTTGCATTCTCAATAATATTCAGCGCCATCGAAAGATTCGCATCGGCATCCACGTAAACGTGACAGATACCGGTTCCGGTCTGAATACAGGGGACGGTTGCATTTTCCACGCAAGTGCGGATCAAGCCGGCTCCCCCTCGCGGAATCAGCAGATCCACGTATTGATCCGCCGTCATCAGCTCCAGAGCGCCGGTTCTCGAAACGTCCTCCAGCATATTGACAAACGTTTCCGGAAATCCGCAGCTCCGCAATCCCTTGCGTAACGCGGCAATGATTGCGCAGGAGCTTTGATAGGCCTCTTTCCCGCCGCGCAGAACGCATACGTTTCCGCTTTTGAGAGCAAGTGCCGCTGCATCGGAGGTGACGTTAGGCCGGCTTTCATAAATGATAGCAATCACGCCGATCGGAACCCGCACCTTTTGGACGGTGATTCCGTTGGGACGAAGAATCTGATCCAGGGACTTGCCAACAGGATCCGGAAGATCCACAACCTCTCGGATTCCCTGTGCCATTGCCGCAATACGCGCTTCCGTCAATTTGAGGCGGTCGATCATAACCGGGCTGACCTTCCCCTGTGCGGCGGTGCAGTCCAAGTGATTTGCTTCCAGAATTGCCTCCTGCTGCTCAATCAGAGCATTTGCCATGGCAAGGAGTGCGCGATTCTTTTCCTCGGAGGTAAGCAACGCGAGTACCGGAGCGGCGGCCTTTGCTTGCTTCAAGATCTCTTGGGTTGTCATTCCTGTTCCTTTCCCTTCGACGGGATAAAGCGCGTCCCGACCGAAGCGCCGTCAAAGAGCTGATAGAGCAGTGTTGGATTGGCTCCATTGAGGATGACCATTTCACACCCGGATTCCATACAGATTTCGGCGGCCTGCAGCTTTGTGCGCATTCCTCCGGTTCCCAAGGAGGAACCTTCGCCGCCGGCAAGAGCGGTCATCTGCGGGGTGATTTCGTAAACCTCTGGAATCAGCTTTGCTGTCGGATCCTTATGCGGATCCGTTGTAAAGAGCCCGTCAATATCGGAGAGCAGGATCAAACGATCCGCGCGGACACTGACGGCAACCATGGCAGACAGTGTGTCGTTATCCCCTACCTTGATCTCATCGGTTGCAATGGTATCATTCTCGTTGATCACGGGCAGGACGTCAAGCTCTAACAGACGTCGCATCGTGTTCTGAAAATTATGGTAGCGGTCCTCGTGACGCAGATCCGAGCCGGTAAGAAGAATCTGGGCGACGGTGTGGTGGTATTCTTCAAACAAGCGGTCATAAGTATACATCAGCTCGCACTGACCGACCGCTGCCGCAGCCTGCTTTGTGGGAATGTCTGAGGGGCGCTCCTTCAATCCGAGCTTTCCAACTCCCATCCCGATCGCTCCGGAAGAAACCAGAATGACCTCGTGTCCGCAATTTTTCAGATCGCTCAACACACGGCAAAGCTCATCAACACGTCGAATATTCAACCGTCCCGTTGCATGTGCCAGCGTAGAGGTTCCTATTTTTACAACCAATCGCATTTTCTTTGCGCTCCTTCCAAAACGAAAATCCGCTTTAGCGAATTAGCAAGATGAACTTATTATATACAATAATTTATATTTCGTCAAGACTTCTGTACAAAAAAAGACATTTTTTCTTTTTCGGCGGCTTTTTTGCGGTGAAAAAAGTTAGAAAAGGAGCAAAGAAGGTTGCTTCCGTGCCCCTTTTCATATTAAGACTTTCCGAGTATGATCTCCGACGAAAGCTCCGTATCTCCACGGATCACCGTGATCCTTACAATATCTCCGATTCTGTGTTTATAGAGGATTTCAAGCATTTCGTCCATGGATGTTACGCGTTTCCCGTCCAAATGCGTGATGATATCGCCGGGCTGAAGAAGGTTGTAGGCTGCGCCGTCGCGGTTCACGATTTGAACAAAAACGCCGGTTGCCTGCGCAATATAGGCATTGCCGCCATAGGTGTAGCGAGTGCCCTCCTGAATGCTCCCTCCCTGAATGCCCATCTTTGGGCGCACCCGAATGATTGAGGAATCTATCGCGTCAGCACTACCGTTTTTGAGGATAGCGTTCAGGATCTCCATCGCTCCGTTGATGGGAATTGCAAATCCGATCGACTCGGTGTCCGACAGCTTTCTCGTAATGATGCCGATCACCTCCCCTTTTCCGTTGCAAAGAGGGCCTCCCGAATTCCCTGGATTTACGGGAGCATCGGTTTGAATCATCTTCATTTCAACGATATACTGTACACTTTCAACCAAGATCGTGCGATTGATTGCCGAAACAATGCCTTGGGTGACCGTCCAAGCGGCTTCCTCTCCATCCGGATTTCCAATCGATACGGCGCGTTCACCGACGCGCAGCAGGTCGGAGTTGCCGATGGGAATGACCGGATACCCGGATCCGTCAATCTTCAAAACGGCAAGATCGGAGGCGGCGTGATACCCAATCACGCTTGCGGGAAGGCGCTGCCCGGAATATAGGGTGATCTCGATTTGAACCGCCCCGCTGATCACGTGACAATTCGTTGCGATATAACCGTCCGAGCGAATAAAAAATCCGGTTCCGAACGAATATCCCGAGCTGTTGCGTGCCGTGATCAGGACCGTTGCGGGATAGGCTTGCTCCGCGATCTGCGTGGTCGGGATCTCCGAGCCTGCTTGCAAATCGATTCCCTGCGGGATTTTCCAAAGCAACGTGCCGATCAGAAGCACGAAGCAAAGCGCAAAAGCAACCGTTACAAGGATCGCATAGGTTCGCACGCCTTTTCGCTGCTTTCCGTTGCTTTCCATCTTCTCGGTGCGCGTCTGCTCATCATAATCCCAAATATAGACGTATGACGGATCCTTTTTCGCAGACTCGTCAGAATGCTCAAAATCATGCTCTGCCATATAAAAATACTCCTTTCCCGTCAGTGTACTTCTACATGACGGCTTTTTTTCAGGATGAGAGGTGTTTCGTTAAAAAAGAGGACGCTGAAGCGTAAAGAGGAATCTGCAATTTTGTCCTTGCTCGCTTTCTGCCCAGATTTTCTCTCCGTGCGCCGTGATGATGGTTTTGGAAATGAACAGTCCAAGACCGACGCCGTTTTTATCCAGATTGCGACTCTTATCTGTCTTGTAGAATCGCTCAAAGACAAGAGGAAGCTCCTCCTGCGGGATCCCTTCCCCCTCGTTAAAGACCTCGATCTGAACGCGGCGCTCCTTGACATTGGAAATGGAAATGCGCAGCTGTCCGCCTTCCCTTGAAAATTTAATGGCATTATGACAAACGTTATAAAGAACCTGGTAGATCGCATCTCGGTCCGCATGGACCGTCATACGGTCGTCCTCGCACAGAAATTCTACATCAAGATGCTTTTCGTCGATCTTTTTCTCCAAGGAAATCAGAATCAAGCGCGCCATCTCGCAGATATCAAAATGCTTCATCACGAACTTTCGATCCCCTGCCTGGATGCGGGACAAATCCAGCAAGGAGGTCACAAGGCGCGAAAGACGGTGTACCTCCATGGAAACGATCTCAAGGTAATGTTCCTGCTGATCCGCAGGGATTACGCCGTCCCGGATGCCGTCAATAAATCCGGCAATTGTGGTCATGGGGGTACGCAGATCATGCGATACGCTGGCAATAAAGGAATTGCGCATGGTTTCAAGGCTATCCAGCGATTCCGCCATCTGGTTAAAGGCGGCGGCAAGCTCGGCAACCTCGTCCTTTCCGTGGACGTTGATGCGTTCGTCAAACTTGCCTGCTGCAAAATCGCGGGCTGCCTTGCGCATGCGCCGAAGTGGGTAAACGGTCCGTTCGGTAATAAAGTATGCGGCAATCAGCGCTGCAAGCAACACTAAGAGCGCGGAAACAACAACCGTATTCGAAACGTCCTCCAGCATAGAGCCCCAGCGAACGTTTGAGGAGCAAACGGCGATCATACCACAAAGCTCGCCGCTTCGGTTATAGATTCCGAGAGCGCGAACCAGCAGCTTGGGAGAACTTTCGTTCGGCGCCCATGTATCAAGGTAGTCCTCCCCTTGGCGAAGCGCCGAGAGGAGCTCCTCCGGGAAGCGTCTTGTATCCTCAGTCGGATTGCTTTCGTCGTTGGCGGCTACGGTATAGAAAATGTTCCCTTCCGCATCCGCCACCCATACCGCCATCTTGTCATCCTCTCCCGAGGTAAAGGCGGAAACCATACTGTCCAGGGTCATCTTATAAGCGCTGTCAAACACAGCCGGAAAGCTTTGCGGAGCGATCTCCGCACTTTCCGATGAAACGCTTTTTTCGATTACCTGCGCTACGTGATCCAGCATCTCGGTTTTGACCTGCATGGAATAATGACTGATAATGGCAGTCATTACCAATAAAAGAACGGTAAAGCCGAAGGTGATGATCGTCATGAACGCGGTTACGTACTTGGCAAAAACGCTCTTAAACAACGTCCTACCCTCCGCTACATATCAAGATTGGGATTCGCTTCTTATCCTTATCCGAGAAGCTCAAACTTGTATCCTACGCCCCAAACGGTTTTCAGAATCCACTTGTCCGAAACGCCCTCAAGCTTTTCGCGCAGACGCTTTACGTGAACATCGACCGTTCGGGAGTCGCCAAGATAGTCAAAGCCCCAAACCTTGTCCAACAGCTGATCTCTCGTGAAGACTCTGTTATAATTGGAAGCCAGAAAATAGAGCAGCTCCAGCTCCTTGGGAGGAATATCTACCGATTTTCCGTTCAGCTTCAGCTCGTACTTTTGCAGGCTGATCTCAATGTTCTCGAACTTGATGACCTCCTCGTCATTCTGCCGCGCATGTGCCTGATAGCGGCGCAGAACCGCCTTTACACGGGCGGAAAGCTCTTTCATATCGAAGGGCTTGACCAGGAAATCGTCCGCACCGAGCTCCAGGCCGAGAACCTTATCAAAGACCTCTCCCTTCGCCGTGATCATGATAACGGGCTTGGAGGACATCTCGCGGATCTCGCGGCATACCTGCCAGCCGTCCTTCTTCGGGAGCATGATGTCAAGAAGCACCAGATCGGGCTCAAAGAGCTTAAAATAGCTTAAGCCCTCCATTCCGTCGTTTGCAATCTTTACGGCGTATCCTTCGTTCTCAAAATAAATTTTCAAAAGCTCGCTGATATTGGAATCATCATCCACCACCAAAATTTTCGTGTCTGCCATGGGTTCCTCCTAAAAATATGTGTAAGTAATTCGTTTTTATCCTTGATTTTGAAAAAGGTCATCTCAAAATGCGTTTTTTGAGGTGAAGACTGCTTACGTTTTTGAGGCAATTCCGTCTTTCTATCCCCCAAATCGGCTTTTGTAATTCAATTATAACATAAAATTGAACGAATTGCAAATGATTTTCGAATATTTTTTGTATTTTTTATAGATTTTT
>JAFOGE010000168.1 GCA_017386965.1 Clostridia bacterium | reverse complement strand
GCAAGCCATGCCACCTCGATGGAGTGCTGCAGCACGTTCTGGCCGTAGCTCGTACGGTAGCGCAAACGTCCCAGAAGCTTGACCAGCTCGGGGTGAATGCCATGCACACGCACGTCAAAGGTTGCCTTCTCGCCTGCCTGCTTGATAACGGCGTCCACCTCGCGGCGCGCCTTCTCGACCATCTCCTCAATGCGAGCGGGATGGATACGGCCATCGGAGATCAGCTTCTCCAGTGCCAGTCTTGCCACCTCGCGGCGGACGGGATCGAATCCCGAAATGGTGATCGCCTCGGGCGTATCGTCGATGATCAGCTCCACGCCCGTCAAGGTTTCCAGCTTTTGAATGTTGCGGCCCTCACGTCCGATGATGCGTCCCTTCATTTCCTCGTTGGGCAGCGCCACAACCGAAATTGTGGACTCGGTAACGTGATCTGCGGCACATCTTTGGATGGCCATGGAGAGAAGGTTGCGTGCCTTCGTATCGGCCTCCTCCTTGAACTGTGCCTCCAGCTCGGTAAGCTTTTGCGCCATCTCGTGTCTGGTTTCGGACTCGACCTGAGCGAGAAGCTCTGCCTTTGCCTCCTCCGCCGTATAGCTCGAGATCACCTCCAGCTTTTTGACGTGGGATGCCAGTACCTCCTGGATCTCCTCGCGCAAGGCATCGTTCGCCTTCAGCTTTTCATCCAGCTGCTCGTTCTTGCGCTCCAGCGTTTCGGTCTTTTTATCCAGATTCTCTTCCTTCTGGTTGAGTCTGCGCTCCAGGCGGGATACCTCGGAGCGACGCTCCTTGATCTCGCGCTCGGCCTCGTTGCGAAGGCGAAGGGTTTCCTCCTTAGCCTCAACCAAAAGCTCCTTCTTCCTTGCCTCCGCAGCCTTGGAGCCTTCCTCCAGGATCCGCTTTGCCTCTTGCTCGGCAGAACCGATCTTGGATTCTCCAATGGTCTTGCGGATCAAAAATCCGACCACGCCTCCGATCGCGAGAGCAGCAACGCCAATCACGATCGCAAGCCATAATTGCACTTCCATAAAACACCTCCTTGGTTCTTTTTTCTTTTCTTTGTGTAAATTGTCGGGAATATGGCACAGAGAATTTCTCTACATATACCATACCTTTATAATTATACACTTTTTTTGTTCCTCTGTCAAGGGCTTGCAGGGCTTTTTTGATCCCTTGTTCCGCCTTTTTGCAAAAAAAGAATGGTCGATCCTTCCTTCTTTTGCCTTGACTTTTCCGATCTCTCATGCTATAATAGGCTCGACTGGTCAACACCGCCAAATTCCCGTGATCGGAGGAAAAGAAATGAACTTGCAACGTTTTGGCCTGATGCTGGACATGTCCAGAAATTCCGTCATGGCCCCCGAGGAGGTCAAGCGCTTTGCCACCGCGGTAAAGAAGCTTGGCTATAATATGCTTCAGCTCTACACGGAGGACACCTACGAGATCCCCGAGGAGCCCTACTTTGGCTATCTGCGCGGCCGTTACACGCAGGCAGAAATGAAGGACATGGTCGCCTACTGCGATTCGATCGGCGTGGAGCTGATCCCCTGCATTCAAACGCTGGCGCACCTGCCCGCGATCTTCCGTTGGGACGCATATCGCAACATTCGCGATACCGCCGACATCCTCTTCGTCGGTGAGGACCGCACCTATGAGCTGATCGAGAATATGCTCCGCAGTCTGCGCGCCTGCTTCACCTCAAGGTATATTCATATCGGTATGGATGAAGCCTTTAACCTCGGCATGGGTGCCTATCTCAAAAAGCACGGTCTGACCAACCGCTTCGATATCATCCACAGCCATCTGGAGCGCGTGATCGAGCTTTGCAAAAAATATGATTTCTCTCCCATTATGTGGTCGGATATGTTCTTCCGCCTGGCCAACAACGGCGAGTACGTGGTCCAGGATCTCTCGGCAATCACCGACGAGGTCATCCATGCCTGCCCCGAGGGAGTCGAGCTGGTCTATTGGGATTATTATAGCGATGATAAGAACCAGTACGAAAGAATGATCGATGCCCACGCCAAATTCCCGGGAGAGGTCTGGTTCGCCGGAGGCGCATGGTCTTGGCAGGGCTTTGTCCCCGGAAATCGCTGGACACTGGAAAGCATGCTCCCCGCAATGCAGGCCTGCCGTGAGAAGGGCGTGGAAAACATCTTCCTGACCATGTGGGGCGACAACGGCGGCGAATGCTCCTACTGGTCGCTTCTCCCCTCGCTCTACGCTGTTCGCCGCTTCTATGACGGTGTCACCGACATGGGGCAGATCAAGCGCGAGTTTGCCGAGCTCACGGGCGAGAACTTTGACGATATGATGCTGCTCGATCTTCCGATCGATATGGGCAAGATCCAGTTCAACAGCGGTGCGCCGCACAAGTCCGTGCTCTACAACGATGCCTTCCTCGGCATCTTCGACAAAGCACTGCTCCCGAATGTCACGGAGCAGTACGCCGCCATGGCCGAGCGCCTCGCCCCTCTGGCCGATCGCAATTCCCCGTTCGCCTATCTCTATCGCCAGATGACCGATCTCTGCCGTCTTCTGTCCGTGAAGTACGACCTCGGTCTGCGCACAAGAGAGGCCTACCAGGCAGGCGACAAGGACGCTTTGCGCGCACTGGTCCCCGTCTATGCAGAGGCACTCGCCTGCGCCGAGAGCTTTGTCGAATCCTTCCGCAACGTGTGGTTCAAGGAGAACAAGCCGCACGGCTTTGACGTGCAGGAGCATCGCCTCGGAGGTCTTTTGCTCCGTCTGCGCTCGCAGGGCAAGCGTCTTGCCGACTACGTGGAGGGACGCGTGGATCGCATCCCGGAGCTGGAGGAAACCATTCTCCCCTTCAACAGCGAGAATTACAAGAAAGCCGGCTTCGACTTCCCCGTTTACAACAACTGGCTCGGCGGAACGACCGTAAATCATATGTAACAAGAATACAAAGCACCCGCTTCAAATGCACGAAAGGTTGCATTTGAAGCGGGTGCTTCTTTTTTTCATGTTTCAGCCTCAAGCCTGTGTCTTTTGCTGATCCTCTTGATACATATAGTAGCGTATCATGCAGGCGCGGTACAGAAGATAGGCGATCAGAAGCGAAAGCCCTATCAGAAGCCAGGTGATCCCGTTGATGCTCCGGCCGTCGGTGACGTTCGGGATTGCGTTTGCCTCTCCGTTGACGAACACCGTGACCGAAAGCACGCGGTCAAAGGCATGCTCTGTTTCCCAACGCAAAAAGATCTCCTTCGTTACGCGCGGCGGCAGCGTAAAGCCATCGAGCGTTTCGGTATGCTCGTTCTTTCCGTCGCTGACCCGGATCTCCAAAGACTCTACCGTGATGCTCTCCTCGGAGCCGTTTTTGAGGATTCCCTGCAGCTCGCAGGCATACTTCTCCTCCGCCATGCTGATACGGGAGGCAGAAGCCTCAACCGTCTGCTCCACCAAAATCCCCGTCTGCTTTGCGGGAATCGCGGACAGGACCGCCGCGGTCAGCAGCAGCACAAGGCACAGCCCCATGATCAAAATCCGGACGTTTTGTCCAATATGCTCCTTCATATGCTTCGTTCTTCCTTTCTCGGCGCCTCGCTCGCCCGACAGGAGGAGCTTTTTTATTCCCTGCGCGCCGTTTCCGATTTCCATTTCATTATAGCATCCTTTTCTCCGCCTGTCAACAGCGAAGAAAAAAGTTCACACTTCCAAAGGAGGGTGGCACACTGTGGCACGATTTGTCATCCAGTGGCACGGATCGGGATGGTAGAATGAGCCTGCACAGAAAAGAACGGAGGTGATGTTCCTTTGTATGATTGAACCAAAATGCTCCCGGGAACAGGACGCTTTGCTCGCTGCGGCCGAGGCAGGAACCCTGCCCGCTCTTATGGATGCCTATCTGCAGGAATGCCGCGCATCCCGAGAGGAAAGCAAGGGCGCAAAGCACACAGAGGGGAGCTTTCCGAACCTGGCAGGCTTTTGCAGACTGCTTGGATGCGGAATTTCCTCTGCAGAGCGTCTGCGTCGCGAGCATCCCGCGCTCTACGATCGCCTTTGCGCAATCCTGGAGGATGAGGCCCTGAATGCTTCCATTTCCCCGAATCTCCTCTCCGCCTATCTCAAGCGACGTTTGGGGTACGGAGAGAAGCAGGAGGCCGAGGGCGTGACCGCAGAATGCGAGCAGCTCCGCCTGGTCTTTGAGCACGACATTCTGGAGGACGGGAAATGAGTGCCTCCACACAAGGCAACGCCGAACGGATACTCCGTATTGCGGGCCGCCCCAATGAACGGCAAAAGCAATTCTTCGCTTCCCGCGCTCGCTATACCGCCTACGGAGGGGCGCGCGGCGGCGGAAAATCCTGGGCGCTTCGGCGAAAGCTGATCGGTCTTTGCCTCTCCTATCCCGGCATCCGATGCCTGCTCGTTCGCCGCTCCTACGCAGAGCTTAAGGGCAACCACGTCCTCCCTCTGCTCTCCGAATTTCCTTCTCTCTTGACCTATCGGGAAAGCGAAAAGTGTCTCTCTCTTCCAAACGGAAGCCGCATCACCCTTGGCTATTGCGCATCGGACAGGGACACCCTTCGCTATCAGGGTCAGGAATACGACATCATCGCCATCGACGAGGCAACGCAGCTGAGCGAATATCAGTTTTCGATCTTTAAGGCCTGTCTGCGAGGCGTTTCGGATGCCCCGAGAAGGATGTACCTGACCTGCAATCCCGGCGGGATCGGACACGCATGGGTCAAACGGCTCTTTATTGACCGCGAAATGCGCGAGGGAGAATGCGCCGAGGAGTATCGCTTCATTCCCGCCCTGGTCTATGACAATCCCGTGCTGATGCAGGCGGATCCCGCCTATGTGCATCAGCTCGAAACACTGCCAAAGCGGCTCAAGGATGCCTGGCTTTACGGACGCTGGGACGTCTTTGAGGGACAGTTCCTGCCGGAATTTCAAAGCGACCTCCACGTCTGCGATCCCGAGAGCATTCCGAGAGAGCTTCGTTGCTTCGTCGCCCTGGACTACGGCTTTGATATGCTCGCCGCTCTCCTGCTGGGGGCGGATGCAGACGGCAATCTGTTCGTCCTGCGTGAGCATTGTGAGCCGAATCTGGTGCTGCGCGAGGCAGGACAGGCCG
>JAFOGE010000167.1 GCA_017386965.1 Clostridia bacterium | reverse complement strand
CTTAACGAGATATCCGACGAGGATTTTGAAACTCTCGTTGAGAATTACAGCGTTTACGCGCGTGTTCAGCCCGAGCACAAGACGAGGATCGTCAATGCTTGGCGTAAGAAGGGCAAGGTCACCGCAATGACCGGTGACGGCGTCAACGACGCTCCCTCCATTAAGAACGCCGACATCGGCGTTGGCATGGGTATCACCGGTACCGACGTTACCAAGAACGTTGCCGATATGATCCTGGCCGATGACAACTTTGCCACCATCGTTTCCGCCGTTGGCGAGGGACGCCGCATCTACGATAACATCCGCAAGGCCATCCAGTTCCTCCTGGCCTCCAACCTCTCCGAGGTTCTCTCCATCTTCTTCGCAACCCTGATGGGCTTTACCATCTTCCAGCCCGTACACCTGCTTTGGATCAACCTGATCACCGACTGCTTCCCCGCTCTGGCTCTGGGCATGGAAAAGCCCGAGGCAGACGTGATGAAGAGAAAGCCCCGCGACTCCAAGGAGGGCATCTTCGCAGGCGGTCTGGGCTTTGCCGTGGCTTACCAGGGTGCGCTCGTTACCCTGATCACGCTGGCATCCTACCTCATCGGTAGATATTGGCTGGCTGACCTGCACCACGCAGCTGCCATTGCATCCGGTGCTTACTCTGCTGAAATGCTCGGCACCTCCATGGCCTTCCTGACGCTCTCCATGTGCGAGATCTTCCACGCCTTCAACATGCGCTCCCTGCGCGGCTCGATCTTCACCATGAAGGGACAGAACAAGTGGCTCTGGGGCGCAGGTGCGCTCTCTCTGCTCCTGACGACCGCAGTCGTTGAGATCGACTTCCTCTGCAAGGCCTTCGAGCTTGCACACCTCGATCTGATGGAGTACGGCATTGCCATGGGACTTGCCATTCTGATCATTCCCATCGTGGAGCTGGTTAAGCTCATTCAAAGACAGGTCGAAAAGAAAAAGGCCTGATGACTCTATGATCGCAGTCCTCCGCGCCTTTTTGCGGAGGACTGCGATTTTTCAAAAACATGCAAAGGAAAGGAGTACTATGAAAGTCAAAGCAGCCCTTCACCGCTTCAAGCATCTTCTGAGCCGCCGTTTTTTTATCGTGCTGCTGATCCTTCTGCAGGCAGCATTCTTCCTCTTTATGATCTTCCAGTATTCCCATCTCCGCTGGATCGCCACCGTGCTGGAGCTGATCAGCCTTGTCACTGCGTTCCACCTTTTGATGCGCGAGGACCAAAAGCCCTTTAAGCTGTCGCTGATCTTTCTCATTTTGCTCCTTCCTCTCTTTGGAGGGATCTTCTACTGGATCCTGCACTTTCAGACCTCCGACAGCGGCTATCGCAAGCGACTGGACCGCATCGAGCAAAATTTGCGAAACGATTACGGAAAGAGCGAGAAAACGGCGGAGAAGATCTGCGCGGAGATGCCTGAGCATCAGCGCCTGATCCGTTATTTGCAGGATGCAAGACGCTTTCCCGTTTACGGAAATACCGAATCCGTGTATTTCCCCACGGGCGGTGAAATGCTCTCCCGCCTGCTTGCCGATCTGGAGAACGCAGAGCATTATATTTTCCTGGAATACTTCATTGTTGAGGAAGGCATCATGAGGAATTCGATCCTCGATGTCCTTCGCAGGAAAGCAGCCGATGGCGTGGACGTTCGCGTGATCTACGATGATTTCGGATGCTTTTTGACCCTGCCTCCCAAATACGATCGAAAGCTTCGCTCCTACGGAATCCAGTGCCATGTTTTCAACAAGGTGCTTCCCTTCCTGAGCAGCAGCCACAACAACCGCGATCACCGCAAGATCACCGTGATCGACGGCAAGATCGCCTATACGGGTGGAATCAATCTTGCGGATGAATACATCAACGAAAAGATCCGCTACGGACACTGGAAGGATAACGCCATTCGCCTCTGTGGCCTTGGTGCTTGGAATTTCACGGTAATGTTCTTGCAGATGTGGCAGTTCTTAAGCCGCACAAATGAATCGATCGACGCTTTTCTTCCAAAGGACCTCCCCAACCTGCAGGATGACGGTTGGGTCCAGCCCTATACCGACAGTCCTGTGGACGAGGAGCCGGTTGGCGAGCAGGTCTATGCGCAGATCATCGAGAGCGCGCAGCGCTATCTCTATATCACCACTCCCTACCTTATGGTGGACGAGGCCATGCTCTCCCTGCTCAAGCACGCCGCCAAATGCGGTGTGGACGTACGCATCATCACCCCCAGCACCCCCGACAAGAAGGTCGTGCATTTCACCACGCGCTCCTACTATCGGGATCTGATCCGCGCAGGCGTGCAGATCTACGAATATACCGACGGCTTTATCCACGCCAAGTCCTTTATCTCGGACGACACCGTGGCCACCGTTGGAACGACCAATCTGGATTTCCGCAGCCTGTACTTCCACTTCGAGTGCGGCGTTTGCCTCTATCGGACAAGCTCCATCCTCCCCTTGAAGGAGGATTTCCTCAAGGTCTTGGAGCGTTGCCGTCCCATCACGGAGGCGGATTGCAAGGCCAATCTCCTCGTGCGGCTCCTGCGAAGCATCTGCCGTCTGATTGCCCCGCTGATGTAAGATCAAGCGACGCAGATCCCTCTCTTGGATCTGCGTCGCTTTTTGCGTATTTTTACGCATTTTTCCACATTCCGCGAAAAAAAGAGGGCTTGGCCGATTGACAGAAACGCGTTTTTATGCTATACTAATATGAATGTAATTTTTGAATGTACCTATCGAAAGGATCTTCACTATGAAATGGACATCTCTTAATGACCTGCGTGAAAAGTATCTTTCCTTTTTCGAGTCGAAGGACCATCTGCGCCTTCCCTCCTTTCCGCTGGTTCCCATCAACGACAAATCGCTTCTTCTGATCAATTCGGGCATGGCCCCCATTCTCATTTAGCTTTTTCATGCCTGCCAACAAAATAGGTTTCTATGCATCCTTCATATCTTGCACGCAAGTAGGAGTAAAAACAATTTTTCGTTCTGCCTATGCTAGGAGCTTATTATCAAGTGGTGTATCAAGCTAAGCAAGCTCATCAACCACTT
>JAFOGE010000019.1 GCA_017386965.1 Clostridia bacterium | reverse complement strand
ATCCGTCAGCTTTTGACAGAAGGCGGGATCGAGGAAGCGAACCGTCTTCTCGGAAGGCCCTTCTCCTTTTCCTCCCAGGTGCTTCACGGAAAAGCATTGGGGCGCGTTATGGGATTCCCGACGATCAACCAGCTTTTTCCCGACGGTCTGCTGATCCCCCGTCACGGGGTTTATGCTTCACAGGTCATGGTAGAGGGAAAGAGCTATCATGCGATTTCAAACATTGGCGTTCACCCGACAGTCGATCAGTTCGCCGCATTAAACTGCGAAACCTATCTCCTTCATTTTGACGGCGATCTATACGGAAAGACCGTCACCGTAAAGCTCCTCTCTCATATTCGAGCCGAGGAAGCCTTTGACTCTCTCGAAAAGCTGATTGCCCGCATCCGTGAGGATGTCGCCGCGGCAGAAGCTTATTTTTCGGAAAGCATCTGAAATTCAAAGACAGGAGGCGTCACCATGCAGTTCCGATCCATCTGCCGAATACTGCTTTGCATGGGGCTTTGCCTCCTGCTTTTGTTATGTCCCTTTCCCGCTCTTGCGCAAGAGAAGGAAGCCCTTTCCCGACCGCCGCTGGATGACGCAGAAACCGTTTATCTTCTGCATTTATCGGGAGAAGCGGTCATTTGCGAAAAGAACGCCGAAACCGTCATTGAAGCCGGTGCCATGGCAAAGCTCATGGCGGGATATCTTGCCTGCCGCGAGCTGGAGGCGGAACGTTCGCAGAGCATTCTCATCACCTCGGAAATGCTTTCTGCCAATCTGACAGGATACTTTCGCTTTGGCCTGGAAGAGGGGGATGTGATCCGCGTAGAGCAGCTGCTCTATCTTGCCGTTTGCGGCGGATACAACGACGCCTTTCACGTTCTGGCTTCCCTTGTTTCCGGAAGCGTGGATGCCTTTGTGGCCGAAATGAATCGGGAAGCCGCCTCTCTTGGACTCGTCAATACCTTTTTCTCGGATCCAACAGGCATTGACGATAGCTCGCGCACCACGGCCACTGAGCTTGCCGTAATTGCAAGACTGGCTTATCAGCAGGATCTTTACAGAACTGTCTGCTCAACCTCCCAGTATAAGATCTCAACGCAAACGATCGATGCCCGGACGGTCAAAAACCGAAATGAGCTGATCTCCTCCACCAAATACTATAACGCAAAATGCAAAGGCCTTTGCGTCGGAAGCACCACCAGAGCAGGAAACTGTGTCGTAACCGTTGCAGAGCACAACGGCGAGGCCTATCTCTCCATCGTCATGGGGGGCGTGGACAAGGAAGACGTCAACACCGCCTATACTCTGACGGATACCCTTGTCGAATGGGTCTTCAAGGCCTACTCCTACATGGAGGTGATCTCCCCCGAAACGGTCGTTTGTACCCTTCCGGTCACGGTTTCGGATCTGACACACGAGGTGGAGATCCGAACAAAGGAATCCCTCTCCTGCCTGCTCTATGGCGGCGCGGAGCTTGGAACGGACGTTACATATAGTATAAGGTTGCTCCACACCGAGCTGGAAGCTCCCGTATCGGTTGGAACCTTTGTTGGCTATGTTGCAATCGTCTATGGGGATCGCATCCTTGGGACACTTCCGCTATACACCGCGCAAGCTGCCGAACGAAGCAATTTTATCGGCAGTCTGAAGGCCATTGAGGCCTTGACACAAAACCGCCCCTTGATGGCAGGCTCGATCTTCTTCCTGGTCGTCTTAGCCGGGTGGATCATAACGGAAAACATTCTCATTGCCAGACGGCGTCACAAATGGGATAAATACTTCAGTGATAAAATGGATTATGCCCCTTATGTAGCGAAAAAGAAAAAGAAATAAAAAATGAGGATGAGTACAAAACGCGACCTGCATTTTCGTACGCATCCTCTATTTCTTTCTGCTTTCTTTGCAATGCTCAACGGATCGTATATCCCTGATTTCGCACGGTAACGATCCGATCCTTTTCGGCAACCGTCTTCATCTTGCGCCGCAAATAACAAATGTACACATCCACCTTGTTCGCACAGGAGTTTCCGATCCGATCAGCAAGTGCCTTTCTGGAAACAATCTTGCCGCGATTCTCCAACAAGCAATCCATAACCTGTGCTTCCGTTGGACTGAGCGGAATCACGTCCTCCCCATACAGCAGAGCCTCGCGCCCGGGGTCGAGCAGCATCTGTCGGTTCATTGGGGTCGGCTCCGTGGGAAACGCCTGCTGCGTGCCGAGGAAATCCGTTTCCCCGCAGAGGTTCAAAACCTCCTGACGCAACAAGCGAAGCTCAAAGGGGCGGCGAAGGATCAGAGAGCATTCCCTGCCGGCATGACGGTTGGAAAACGCCGAATGCTTGGTAAAGCCGATCAAGCTTCCATAGGAGGAACGGTGTGGGGGCTCTGCACTGTCCAGATCCCAGATCACAACGGCTGCATCAACAATCTCCTTGGAATCTCCCACGACGGTTGCCTGAAGCCGAAGCATCGAGATTTCCAGGGCCAGCATTTCGGCAAACAGACGGTCGGTTGAAAGAATGACGATCGATTGCTTCATAAGCGCTCCTTTCGAAAACTCCATCGGAACCCGGCTTACGCCGGATTCCGATGGACTTTCTTTTTTCTTATCGAACGACGATGTTAATGATCTTATTGGGAATGCTGATTTCCTTCACCACAGTTTTGCCTTCGATCGCAGCGGCGATCTTGGCATCCTGCTTTGCGATCGCAATCGCATCGGGAGCGGGGCAATTTACGGGAAGAGAAACAGTTCCGCGGACCTTACCATTGATCTGTACGGCAACCTCAACCGTGCTGTCAACCGTCTTGGCCTCATCCCATTCGGGCCATGCAGCCAAGGAGCAAAGTCCCTCTCCGCCAAGCATTTCCCAAAGCTCCTCCGAAAGGTGGGGAGCGAAGGGGCAAAGCAACCGAACCAAAATAAGCAGCTCATCCTTCGTCAGCGTCTTGACCTCGTAAATATCGTTGATCAAGGACATCATAGAGGCAATGGCCGTATTGAACTTCAGCTCCTCGATGTCAAGCGACACCTTCTTGATGGTCTTGTGGAAGGCAGTCTGCAGCTTAGGCGTAACACCGGTTCCGGAAACCATATCGTAAAGATCGGCTACGCGCTCCAGGAAGCGCTTGCATCCCTTCATCGAGCTTTCGTTCCAGGGCGCCGCACTGCCGTAGTCACCCATAAAGAGAACGTAGGTACGCAGAACGTCCGCACCGAATACATCAACCACGTCGTTGGGGTCCACAACGTTCCCCTTGGACTTGGACATCTTCTCTCCGTCCGGGCCAAGGATCAGCCCCTGTGCCGTTCTCTTTGCATACGGCTCAGCGCAAGGCACAACGCCGAGGTCGTAGAGGAACTTATGCCAGAAGCGTGAATAGATCATATGACGTGTCACATGCTCCATTCCGCCGTTGTACCAATCTACAGGCATCCAATACTGCAGCTTTTCGGGATCCGCAAAGGCATTTTCATTCTTCGGATCGATATAGCGCAGGAAGTACCAGGAAGATCCGGCCCATTGCGGCATCGTATCGGTTTCGCGCTTCGCATCACCTCCGCACTTGGGGCATTTGCAGTTTACAAAGGCAGGAATCTTTGCCAGCGGGCTCTCTCCCCCCTCGCCCGGCTCAAAATTCTTGACCTCCGGCAGACGAAGCGGCAGCTCCTCGTAAGGGACGGGAACGATACCGCAATGCTCGCAGTGTACGATCGGAATAGGCTCGCCCCAGTATCTCTGACGGTTGAAGGCCCAATCCTTCATCTTGTACTGAACACCCTTCTCGCCAATCCCCTGCTCTCCAAGATACGCAAGCATTTTGGCGATCGAATCCTTCTTATTCGTCAATCCATTGAGAATCCCCGAATTGACCATTTCGCCGTCACCGGTGTAGGCACCCTTGGTAATGTCACCGCCCTTGATAACCTCGATAATATCAATACCGAACTTTTTGGCAAAGGCCCAGTCACGTTCGTCGTGTGCGGGAACGGCCATGATCGCGCCGGTTCCGTAGCCCATCATCACGTAATCCGAAATGTAGATCGGGATCTCCTTGCCGTTAACGGGGTTGATCGCTGTCAAACCGTCAATGCAAACGCCGGTCTTTTCCTTAACCAGCTGAGTTCTCTCGAACTCGGTCTTCTTGGCGCATTCCTCGCGGTAAGCGTCCAGTGCATCGATGTTGCGGATCTGCTCACGGTACTTCTGAATAACGGGATGCTCGGGTGCGATGACCATGAAGGTCACGCCGTAGAGCGTATCGCATCTGGTGGTGTAGATACGAAGCTTCTCGTCGCACTCCTTGAGGGAGAAATTGACGAAGGCGCCGGTTGATTTGCCGATCCAGTTGACCTGCTGCTGCTTGATATTGGGAAGATAATCCACCTCGTCCAGTCCTTGCAGGAGCTTGTCGGCATATTCGGTAATTCGCAAATACCAGACGGCCTTGGACTTTTGCACGATATCACTGTGGCAAATATCGCACTTACCGCCCTGAGAGTCCTCGTTGGAAAGCACGACCTTGCAGCTGGGGCAATAGTTGACGAGCGCCGTATCGCGGAAAACGAGTCCCTTCTCGAACATCTTCAAAAAGATCCACTGCGTCCAACGGTAATAGCTCTCCTCCGTGGTGTCCACAACGCGGGACCAGTCAAAGGAAAAGCCGACACGCTTGAGCTGGGATGTAAACTTCTCGATATTGCGATCCGTTACAATGCGGGGATGCAAATTATCCTTGATTGCCGTGTTCTCAGTCGGCAGACCGTATGCGTCAAATCCGATCGGAAAAAGAACATTGTAGCCCTGCATTCTTCTCTTTCTGGAAACCACCTCGAGTCCGGAATAGGCCTTGATGTGTCCCACGTGCATTCCGTGACCGCTGGGATAGGGGAATTCCACGAGATTGTAATACTTGGGCTTGTTGCTGAAATCCTCTGCCTCAAAGGCTTTCGCATCCTCCCACTTCTTTTGCCATTTGGCTTCCACTTGCTTAAAATCGTACTTCATGATTTATCCTCTCTGTTCAATATGAATCTGCTACAAGATTTGGGTAAAAATCAGTCGTCAAGTCCCTGAAAAGGGATCTCCTCTGCGTCGCCTAAAGCTTCTCCAGCTGATAGAAGTCACGGTTTTCGCGACTGAAAATATGAACGATGACCGAGCTGTAATCCAGAACGATCCATCCGTTGTTATCTCTTCCCTCGAAGTGCGTGGGGTCAACCCCGCGCAGTCCGAGCTTATATTCCACTTCACCCGCCAAGGACTTCACCTGCGTTCCGGAATTTCCGTTGCAAATAACGAAGTAATCGGTTATGACGGTTTGATCATTGACACGCAAAACCTTGATTCCATGCGCCTTCTTGGCATCCAGAATATCAAAAATGGCGTGCGCAAGCTCCTTTGGTGCAGCACCCGCCAAGGAGGGTAACTGCTCCTGCTTCAATTCTTCCATAACAGAACATCCTTTCTGATTGCTTACTCCAAAGGCAACGCGACCTCCGGAGCAATATAGATTTTGTGAAAATCCGCATGATCCTTTCGGTCAAAGATCTCCTGCGGATCAAAAAGCTTCTTTTCGGCAAATCCCGGGGAAAACGAAAATTCTTCCAAGACTCTCTCAGCACCCTCTCTGTTTAAGCTATAATACCAAGCACCGCTTCTTCCTCGCACGGCCTGCCCGGGCATCGTGCAAAAACGAATGTTCTCTGCTTGGCAAGCACTGAACGCCGTAACCGTTCTGCCAAGCTCGGTGATGGGAATGTCCGTTTGCAGAGCGGTCAGAGAGGCCGCCAGTACCCGCCAGACCTGTCCGGTACTCAGATTTTGCAGCCGCATCGCAAAGGCTCGCATAAAAAGCTTTTGCGCGTCCAGTCGCCCAAGATCGGCATTGACGTAGCCGGATCGGTAGCGCACGAATTCCTCCGCCGCTTTTCCGTCCAGGTGTGCAACGCCCTTTTGAAAGTGGATCTCCAGATCCTGCGCAGGATCGGAATAGTCCATGTCCTGCGGAATCTCAATATCCACTCCTCCCACAGCATCCACCAAATGGCGAAGATTGGAGAGATTGAGGACGAGAAAATGATCAATGGGAACCCCTAAATTTTGCGAATAAAAGGATCGGATCGCCGAAGCGCCAAGAGCGCTCCACGCCCCATTGAGCTTCTTATAATCTCGCTCGGTATAATTGGCATAGGTATCCCGTGGGATCTGCACCACGCCCATGCTGCCGCTCTCCTTTTGGAGAGAAACGAGAAAAATCGAATCGGTCAATCGGTCGGAGGCATCACACCCCATGACCAAAACCCGAATGACACGGGGATGGCGCGATGCAAGGACGGAATGTGTCTGCAAAGGGATCCGTTCGCTTGCCGAAATGCGAAAGGGTGCGGAAACGGCAAGAGCAAAAAGGACCGCAAGCAACAAAATAAAAACGGAAGAGTGGGAACGTATTTTCATGGGTTCACCTCATTTATTTGATGTAAGGCGAACCGATCTCTATGTTATCTCAACTCCTGGCTTCCCTGTCCGGAAGCAGTAAAAGCTCGTTTCTGGCCGCTATGGTTTCGGGGGATATCAGCGCTCCTTCCGCCAAAAGATCGGTAATCGTCATTTGGAAGGAAAGCAGCAAGATCCGGTGAAGGTGGAAAAGTCGCTGTTCGGGTGAAAGCGTTTCCGGATCTGCACTCCAAAAGGCGTGTCGAAGACGAACGCAATTCTCAAAGGTTCGGGAATCGTCAATATAATCTGCCAAGTAGAGCAACTTCTCCGGCAAGGTCATTCCTGCTCTTCCTACGGTGTGCCAGCGGACCGCACGGATCACGAGAGGATCGGCAAAGTTCGGAAACGCCGAAGGAATTACGGCAGCGGCCGTGCGTGCGTGAAGTGTTTTTGGAGAGTGCAGATCCTGCTCGCAAAGAGAAAGTCCTTTTTCCTTGCAGAGTTGAATCTGCTCCTCTAGGGAAAGCTCCTTTGTCAGATCGTGCAGGAGAGCCGCCGCACGAAGCACAGTTGCCTTCTCTGGGCAGTAAAGTGCGCAAAGCCTTGCCGTCATGTCCTCTACGGCCAGCGTATGGTGAAGGCGCTTCGGGGACATCCGATTTGTGATCTGCTTGCGCAATTCGGTCAGCATTTGTTCGGTAATCTCTATCATTATCTCACTTCTCCGACAGGTTCACCCGTATAAATGTTTGTCAGCAATGTATTTTTCCACCGTAAGCGGAAGCCGATCTGTTACTTCCTCTCCCCGTTGCAACCGACTTCGGATCTCCCCGGAGGAAATCTCCAAGGTTTCTGTAACGATCCTACGGACAATCTTCCCATATTTGGTTTGATAAGTGGACATTTTTTGCGGAATGATGCGATCTATAAAAGCATCCTTTTCCCGTCTTACATAGGTGGGATAGGAAAGAGCAAAAATCTCATCAACGGAGGGGTTCTCCTCCAGAGAAAGCATCGTGTCTGTTCCCAACAGAAGGAAAAGGCGCCGATCCTCGCCGGAAAGCTCTCGCAGAAAACGTGTAGTACTCCAGGAATTCCCTTCACACAGAGCCATATCACTCACACAGATCCCTTCGGTATCCGAAAAAGCAAGACGACACATCTCCAACCGGTCGGATGCAGAAATCGACGTATCCTCCAATGGAAGCGGAACTACATACAGAAAATCCAGCCACATTTGCTCCATAAAAGCCTTTGCAGCAGCAACGTGACCCTTGTGAGGGGGTGAAAAGCCTCCCTCATAGATTCCAATTCGCATCATGCTTTGGGTAATTCAATGGTTGGCTTCTTCTCGGATGCACGGTAGAGAACGATCTTTCTACCAGTCACAGCAACCGCCTCGGCATGAAGCTGTGCGGCAAGCACCTGCAAAAGCTCCTTGGGGGCCTCTCCGCTGTTTTCCAGAACGTGAAGCTTGATCAGCTCACGCGCTTCGAGAGCATCCGAAAAGGTCTTGAGCATATTCTCGGTAAGTCCGCCCTTCCCGATCTGCATGATCGGAGAAAGATCATTGGCAAGTCCTCGCAGATAGGCTCTTTGCTTGGATGTGATCATAGTTATCCTTTCTTCAGCTCGAAACGCTCCATCCGTTTTCACGAAGAGTTTGAAGGATCTCCTCGGTAGTCGCAGACATTACGCGCACGAACTGTGTTTGATTTAGAAAAATACTCATCGTCAGATCATCATTCCGAATCACGGATTTTACGTCTGACCTGCTCAACTCCAATCGATGATTTCCACGCTCTGCAGAAAGAAAGATCATCGTCCGATCGGTGAGAATAAAGAATCCTCCAACACTGCCGTCCTTGACAGTGAAGCGAACCCGCGCATCAATGAGAAATGGCTTGGGGAGCGTATCCTTCAATCGAAGATATGGAAGATCTGCACGATAGAGGAGCACGGGAAGGATCAGAGAGTATAAGAGCGTTACGATTGCCCCCGTAAGAACACCGTATTGCCAGCTCTCAAGCAGCAGACCGATCAAGCAACCCGTCATAAGTCCGGACAGAACGGCGCGAACACGCACGCTCGTGTCAAAAAAATATTCCGAAAATTTCATAAATGTTTAATTCAATTCTTTTTGAAATCGTTGCGCAAATGCCGCGATAGCAAGCGCGCGGTGTGAAATGCGGTTCTTTTCTTCTGCAGTAAGCTCCGCAAAAGTCTTTTGTACGGCATCGCAATAGAACAACGGATCATATCCGAACCCGCCGACTCCGCGGTAATCCCGTAAAATGTGACCTTTTGCATTTCCTCGGACGGTGAATTCCCTTCCATCCGGGAAAACGCAGGCAAAGCAACAGACAAACGATGCGCCGCGCTCGGCATCCGAAAGACTGCTCATCCTTTCCAGAAGCACGCGATTGTTCTCCGCATCGCTATGATCAATGGAGGAATGCATTGCGGCGTACCTGGCCGAATAGATGCCGGGTTCCCCGTCAAGAGCGTCCACACACAGTCCGGAATCATCCCCAAGACCGATATAACCGCTTCTCGCGGCAACGCGCGCCTTGATCAAGGCATTCTCCTCAAAGGTGTTCCCATTCTCCTCGATCTCGTCATAAAAGCCCACGTCGTCAAGTGAGAGGATTTCTACGTCGGAGAGATAGGCAGAAAGCAGCGTGCGCAGCTCCTTGATCTTTTTGGGATTGCGGGATGCTAACACAAATTTCATAAAGCCATCCGTTCCTCTCTATTCAAAGAGTGCGCTGACAAATTCCTTCTGATCAAATTCCTGCATGTCGTCCAGCTTTTCGCCGACGCCGATAAACTTGACGGGAATATTCAGCTCCTTGCGGATGGAAATGACGATACCGCCCTTTGCAGTACCATCCAGCTTGTTCAGAATCAAGCCCGTAAGACTTGCGGCATTCTTGAACTCCTTGGCCTGCGAGATCGCATTCTGGCCGGTGGTAGCATCCAGAACGAGAAGATTCTCGCGGGATGCTCCCGGAAGCTCGCGGTCGATCACTCGGTTGATCTTCGCCAGCTCATTCATCAGATTGGTCTTGTTATGAAGACGTCCGGCCGTATCAATGATCAGCACATCCGCCTTTTTGTTCTTTGCCGCGTGGCATGCATCAAATACGACTGCCGCGGGATCGCTTCCTTCGTTTTGACGCACAAGATCTACCTTAGCACGCTCGCACCAAACGGCAAGCTGGTCGATTGCCGCCGCACGGAAGGTATCTGCCGCAGCAACAATCACCTTCTTCCCCTGCTTGCGCAGTTGATTGGAGATCTTACCGATCGAGGTCGTTTTGCCAACTCCGTTGACACCGATGACCAGAATTACGCTCGGCGAGGTTTGCAGCTTGAGAGGCTCCCCTTCCCCGATCATTCCCTCAAGAATGGTACGGAGTGCTTGCGTAACCTGCTCCTTTTCCTTCAGACGGCCATCCTTGATCTGCTCACGAAGCTCGTCAATGATCTCCTCGGAGGCATTGACACCAACGTCCGCACAGATCAGAATTTCCTCAAGCTCCTCCAAAAGATCCTCATCGACCTTTACAAAGTTCTTGAGAAGATCATCGATCTGTCCAAAGAGAGCGCTCTTGGTCTTGGTCAAGCCCTCGCGCACACGCTTCCAGAAGGATTTTTTCTCCTGCTTGGGGTTGGGTTCTTCCTCCGCAGCTTTCTTTGCTGCAGCTTCTTCGGCTGCCTTCTTTGCGGCTGCTTCTTCGGCCGCCTTCTTTGCAGCAGCTTCTTCAGCTGCCTTCTTTGCAGCTGCTTCTTCGGCTGCCTTCTTTGCGGCTGCTTCTTCGGCTGCCTTCCTTGCAGCAGCTTCTTCGGCTGCCTTCTTTGCGGCTGCTTCTTCGGCTGCCTTCTTTGCGGCTGCTTCTTCGGCCGCCTTCTTTGCGGCTGCTATGTGTTCTTCCTCTTGCGAGGAAGGTGCTTCTGCATTTTCTATGTCTTTGCTCTCGGGCATTTCTTGCTCTTTCTTTTTTCTTCCAAAGAGCTTATCCAAAAATCCCATTCCAATCATCTCCTTCCTTCTTGGAAATATCCTCGGTATCCAGCATCAAGACCTTGGAAATACCGTGAACAGGCATGGTAACTCCATAGAGGCGATCCGCCGCCGCCATGGTTCCGCGTCTGTGCGTGATCATAATGAACTGCGTTCCGTGTGCATATCTCTTGATGTATTGCGCAAGGCGTTCTACGTTGACCTCGTCCAGTGCAGCCTCGATCTCGTCCAGGATGCAGAAGGGCGTGGGATTTACCTTGAGCGTTGCGAAGAAGAGTGCAACGCCGATAAATGCCTGCTCTCCACCTGAAAGCTGCATCAGATTCTTGATGATCTTTCCGGGAGGTGCCGCCTTGATCT
>JAFOGE010000018.1 GCA_017386965.1 Clostridia bacterium | reverse complement strand
TTACTTTTATACGTAGCCGTAAGGTGCTGCAAAACGCGCTCACGCACGCTGCGTAGCCGCTTCATTTTTCTTGTAGGGGCGATCATCGATCGCCCGAAAGCAACGGACGTGTTGCGTTTCAACCCCCATAGCCACTTTTCTCTTTGACACCGCAGGCGCAAAGAGAAAAGTTAGCAAAAGAGAAACGCCGAGGTTTTTTCGCGCTCTGCGGAGCGCGACCAAGGCTACGCGCCTTGGATGGGCGCCCACTGGCGTTGGGGCTATGCAGCGCTCACGCGCGGTACGTAACCGCTTCGTTCCGCGAAAGGCGCTCTCGCGCGTCATGTTGCCATTTTCTTCTTCGTTGGGACGAACCTTCTTTGCCCCCTACACGAATACCAAACTGCTCTGCAAAAAAAGAACCGCATGGATCCAAAATCCATGCGGTTCTTTTTGTGTGTAAGGGCTGTTTGATCAAATGTCATCCTTCGGAAGGGAATCGCCAACGATGAAGTCCTTGATGAGGTGGTAGATCTCGGTTTCTGCCTCGCAGTAGATCTGATCCCACTCAAAGGTGTACATTGCTCCGAGCAGGGACTTTCCGTTTACGGAGAAATTGTCACCGTCGGTCAGGGTGATCTTGCCGGAATATTTGGTTGCTACGCCGACAAAACGGTTGATCTCGGCCATGGTGTCCAGTCTGATTTTGTATCGCATACTCTATACTTCCTTTCTGTGTTGAATGCTTTTCCTTTTGGCACGCTAACGCGGCTTTTTGGTTGTCCTGCGGTGAGGTGGGAAGATCCGTTTGAGAAGAGGCCCGAGGAAGGGGGGCGCCTTGAGTACCCAAAGCTTCATATCTGCACTCCTTTTTCATGGATTGAGATTCATTCCAGTATATGCAGCGCTTTCGGTAAATTTGCGGCTCCTTATCCTTTTTTGCCCGACGGGGCAGATCCCGTTGGGTGCGTGCCGGCGGCAGAGGGCTTGCCTCGGTCGGCATTGGGACGGTTGCGGCGACGAGGCTTGAGGGGACGTCCCTTCGGGGCGGGGTAACGACGCCAATTTGGGCGGTCATTCGTTTTTTCTTCGGTCGATGCTGCCGTCCCCCTCACTGAGGAGGGATCCTGCAGCTTCTTCATGGCGGCGCGGAAGACCGTCTTGTCATTCTCGTGCGTGAGGGAGGCCTCGGCCTCCTCTACGGGAACCCATTCCACCTCCGCGATCTCACCCTCCTGCGGACGGATCGTTTCCTGCTGGGTGGTGGTCAGGAAATAGACGACCTCCTTGGACACGCCCGGAAGCGGAGAATAATGCACCGTTTCGCGGAAATCGGTGTTGATGCGAATCTGCACCGAGGTTTCCTCATAGACCTCGCGAACGGCCGTCATGTATTCGGTTTCTCCCCGTTCCATATGTCCCTTCGGGAAGGACCGATGCCCACCGTGCTTATGACGGATCATCAGAATATACCATTTTTCGTCCTCGCCGCGCCGCAAAACCAGCGCGCCGCAGGATTTTTCGTAATGCATCGGTTCTCCCTCCTTTCCGGGCTTCCGTTCTTTTTGTGTTCCTTACTGTTGTGTTTTCGGTCTTATTCCGGCTGGATCTGCTCCATGATGAAGGCCTCAAGGATATCGCCGACCTTGATGTCGTTGAACTTCTCCAGACCGATACCGCACTCGTAGCCGCTGGCCACTTCCTTGGCGTCGTCCTTGAATCTCTTGAGCGAGGAGATCTTATCCTCGAAGATCACAACGCCGTCGCGCACCACGCGGATCTGCGACTGGCGGGTGACCTTACCGTCCTGAATATAGGAGCCGGCAATGGTTCCCACGTTGGGAACGTGAATGGTCTGACGAACCTCGGCGTGGCCGAGCAGGTTCTCGCGGAACTTGGGCGCGAGCATACCCTTCATAGCGGCCTCAATCTCCTCGATGCACTCGTAAATGACGCGGTAGGTGCGAACGTCTACGTTCTGACGCTCCGCAGAATCGAGCGCGCTCTTATCGGGACGGACGTTGAAGCCGACGATGATGGCATTGGAGGCTGCCGCAAAGGTGACGTCACCCTCGGTGATTCCTCCTGCTGCCGCGTGGATCACGCGGACCTTGACCTCCTCATTGGAAAGCTTGAGAAGGGATGCCTTGACTGCCTCCACAGAGCCGTCCACGTCTGCCTTGACGATGATGTTGAGATCCTTGACGCCGTCCGAGATCTGTGCAAACAGATCGTTGAGGTTCGCTCTGGCATTGGCCTTGAAGTGATCCTCCTTGGCCTTCTCGCGGCGCTGATCGGCAAGGGTTCTTGCCATTCTTTCATCCTCAACCGCCTGGAACTCGTCGCCCGCGGAGGGAACCTCTGCCAGACCCGTGATCTCCACGGGAACCGAGGGAGCGGCCTCCTTCAGCGTTCTTCCGGTGTGGTCGGTCATGGAGCGCACGCGGCCTACGGCCGTGCCTGCGATGATGATGTCACCGCTATGCAGCGTACCGTTCTGCACCAGCACCGTGGCAACAGGTCCGCGTCCGCGGTCCAGCTTTGCCTCGATGACGATACCCTTGGCGCGGCGGTTGGGGTTGGCCTTCAGCTCCTTGACGTCGGCAACCAGGAGAACGCTCTCAAGCAGGTCGTCGATGCCCTGGTGCGTCAGAGCCGATACGGGAACGCAGATCGCGTCGCCGCCCCATTCCTCGGGAACCAGGCCGTATTTGGTCAGCTCCTGCTTGACGGCGTCGGGATTTGCGGTGGGTTTATCCATTTTATTGATGGCGACGACGATGTCAATGCCTGCGGCCTTGGCGTGGTTGATGGCCTCCACGGTCTGGGGCATGATGCCGTCGTCGGCGGCAACGACGAGGATGGCAATATCGGTGGACATTGCACCTCTTGCACGCATCGCGGTGAACGCGGCGTGTCCGGGGGTATCCAGGAAGGTCAGGTCGCGGCCGTTTGCCTTGACGCGGTATGCACCGATGTGCTGGGTAATGCCGCCTGCCTCGCCTGCGGTGACGTGCGTGTTGCGGATCGCGTCGAGGATCGAGGTCTTACCGTGGTCAACGTGTCCCATAACGCACACGACGGGAGCGCGCTCCACCAGCTGCTCCTCGGAGTCCTCGGCTTCATCAAAGAGCTTCTCCTCGATGCTGACGACGACCTCGGGGGTTGCCTCAACGCCAAACTCATCGGCGATGAGTGCGGCGGTATCGTAATCAATGATCTGGTTGACGGTAGCCATAACACCCATCAGCATCAGCTTCTTGACGACCTCACCTGCCGTTACCATCAGGCGGGAGGCCAGCTGGCCGACCACGATCTCCTCGGGCAGCTCAATGTGCGTGGGCTTTACCGTCAGAACGGGAGCGGGAGCAGCGCCTGCCTGACGGCGGCCGTTCTTGCCCTTCTTTCCGTTTTGTGCCTTGGGCGAGAAAGCATTGCCCTGGCCGTTCTGGTTATTCTGCTTCTTGAGCTTCTGCGTGCCGCCCTGCATTGCGCGGGGGTCACGGTCGGATACGAAGGTATCCAAGCGCTCGTCGTATTTGGAGAGATCCACCGAGGAGGTGTGCGTATCGATCACGCGAGGACCCTTGAGCGTTCCGTCGGGATTGAGGTTCGTGGAGGCACCGCGAACGATGGGCTGCGCCTTGAAGGTATCTCTCGGAGCGGAGGGGGTGAAATCTCCCTTATCGTGATCGAAGCGTCCTCCGCGATTCTGCTGGGAACGGTTCTGCTGACCGCCTGCGGGACGGTTCTGCGAAAATCCGCCCTGTCCGCCAAAGGAAGCGTTACGGCCGCCAAAGCCGCCGGATGCACCTTGGGGATTGCGGGGCGCGAAGCCGCCCTGGGATGCTTGCGGATTGCGAGGCGCGAAGCCGCTCTGTGTGTTCTGCGGAGCGCGGGGAGCAAAACCTCCCTGACGGTCTGCACCTGCGCGGGGCGCGGCTCCGTTCTGCGGAGCGCGGGGAGCAAAGCCTCCCTGACGGTCCGCTCCTGCACGGGGCGCGCTCGCTCCGCCTGCGGGGCGGTTAAAGGCGTTGGTATTGGGGGTTGCAATGCCGTTCTGCTGCGGACGGTACGGATTGCCGGCGTAGGGCTGACGGGGCTGCGGCTGCTTGACGGCGGGAGCTGCGGACTCCTGCGGAGCGGGAGCTGCCTTGACGGCAGGCTTCTTTTCCTCAGCGGCAGGGACGGCGGCTTCCTTCTTGGGAGCCTCCGGAGCCTTTTCGGGAGCAGGCCTTACGGCGGCCTTCGGGGCCTCTGCAGCCTTCTCGGGGGCGGGCTTTGCGGCTTCCTTCGGAGCCTCTGCAGCCTTCTCGGGAGCGGGCTTTGCGGCCGGCTTCTCGGGAGCCTTTTCCGTCTTTTCGGCAGGCTTCTTTTCCTCGGCCTTGGGCTCCTCCTTGGGCTTCTCCGTCTTTTTGATCTTGGAGGGAATATAACTTACCCCATCCAGATAGTCACCAATGTTGACGATCTGGTTTTCCTTGGTCAGTTGTTCAAACAAAAGGTCAAACTCCAAGGGCTCGAGTGCCTTTTGCGTGGTCTTGGCCTCGATGCCGTTCTGTGCGAGGATCTCCACGAGATCCTTGCTCTTCATGCCGAGGTCCTTTGCAAGCTTTGTGATCTTGAATTGTTGATTGATAGCCATATTTCCTCCTGATTTTCCGAGGCGGCCGCAGTCCGCATCGGGATATCATAAATTTCTGCGTCCCGGGCTCCGCAGCTCCGCGGACGCTTATTTGCAAGTATTGATGTTGTTTTTCTCCAGTGCGCCCTCCACCAAACGGCAAAGCTGCTCGTCGGTGATTGCCGCGGCGGCCACGCGGCCGCTCTTGCCAATGGCATCCGAGAGAGAGGCACCGTCCTCCTCTGCAACGACCAGACGCACGCCGTAGAAGGCGCAGCGGTCACGCAGACGCTTGGCGGTGTTCTCGGAATTGTCCGAGGCCGCAATGACCAGACGGACGCGCGGGCGTCCCTGCCGCAGAGCCTCGCAGATCATGGGCGTTCCCGTGATCAGCTTGCCTGCCTTGGCGCAAAGACCCAGCGCGCAAAGTAGCCGATCATTCCGCATAGGCACCGAGCTCTTGCTCCATCGAATCGTAAACCGCTTCCGGAATCTCGCATTCGAGATTGCGCTCGATCCGACGGCTCTTGCGCGCACGGCGCAAGCACTTGACGTCGCGGCAGATGTAGGCGCCGCGTCCGGATTTCTTTCCTGTAAAGTCCAGAGAAACGTCGCCCTCCGGGCCTCTTACCACGCGGAGCAGCTCACGCTTCGGCTTATGCTCGTTGCAGCCGAGGCACTGTCGCATGGGGATCTTCTTGAGCTTTTGCTGTTCCATGGTGTGCGGATCAGTCGGCCTTGATGTCGATCTTAAAGCCGGTCAGACGCGCCGCAAGACGGGCGTTCTGTCCCTCCTTGCCGATGGCAAGGGAGAGCTGGTCGGGATTGACCTGCACGCGGCAGACGCGGTCGCCCGTGAGGGTAACCGAGAGGACCTCGGCGGGAGCGAGAGCGGAGGCAACGTACTCCTCGGGGATCTCGCTGTACTGTACGATGTCCACCTTCTCGCCGCGCAGCTCTTCAACGATGGAGGCGATACGCGCGCCGTGCGCACCGATGCAAGCGCCTACGGCATCCACGTCCTCGTCGCGGGAATAGACGGCGATCTTGGTTCTGGAGCCCGCCTCACGAGAAACGCCCTTGACCAGGACGATGCCGTCGGCGATCTCGGGGACCTCCAATTCAAACATCCGACGGACGAGTCCGGGATGGATACGGGAGAGCGTGACCACAGGGCCGCGCGCCTCCTTGTTGACCTCCATGACGAAGACCTTGATCTTGTCGCCAACGTAGAAGGTTTCGCCGGGGATCTGCTCGGAGCGGAGCAGGACGGCGCGGCTGGTATCGGTTTCGAGGATCACGTTTCCGGTTTCGCGGTCCACCTTGCTGACGGTGGCGGTGATGATCTCCTCGTGCTTGTTCTCATAGGCCTCCTGCATTACGCGGCGTTCGCCCTCGCGGATGCCCTGAATGATAACCGATTTTGCGGCGGCGGCAGAGAGGCGGCGGAAGTTCTTGGTCTTGACCTCGGTTTCCACGACCATGCCGATCTTATACTTCTTTGCGATTGCCTTGGCATCCTCCAGGGAGATCTGGATCTCGGGGTTCTCTACGACCTCGACGACCTCCTTCTGTTGATAAACACGGACATCCTTCTTGGCGGGGTCGATCAGAACGCGGACGTTGGTGTTGTTTCCGTATTCCTTTTTGAATGCGGAGATCAAGGCTGCCTCGATCTTTTCGATCATGTATGCCGCGGGGATTCCCTTTTCCTTCTCCAGAAGGTCAAGGGCGGTAAAAAATTCGGTGTTCATCTTGAATGATCCTTTCTCAATTTCTCTTATGTCCTCTTTGTATTACGAAAAAATAAACGACGTTGCTTGAAAAGCGGGAGGCCTTATGCCTCCTCAAAGGAGAAGTGCGTCCGCAGGGATGCCACGGAGGCGCGGGGGAAGCGACGGAGGGAATCCTCCGAATCGGATTCGGAGATGACCACGTTGCCCTCCTCGTCGATGCCCTCCAGCACGCCGAAGAAGAATTTTGCGCCGTCCACGGGAGCATAGAGCTTGACCTCAACGTCCCAGCCGAGGCAGGCCTCGATATGCAGGTCGGTCTTCAGCTCGCGCTCGATCCCGGGGGAGGAAACCTCCAGATGGTACGCGCCCTCGATGGGGTCTGCCTCATCCAGAAGGGGGTCGATCGCGCGGTGCATCTTTTCGCAATCCTCGATGTAGATGCCCTCCTCGCTGTCGATGGTGATGCGCAGATACATATCCGCGCCCTCCTTGACGTATTCCACGTCCCAAAGAAAATAGCCGAGCTGCTCGGCGAGAGGCTCCGCGATCGCGCGGACCGCTTTGACGACGCCGCCACTGCTTTTTTTCATAGTCCCAACTCCTTTTTGGTCAAGGGGAGGTCTTCCTCTCCTGTGACCGCTTTTTTGCAGATTTCCAAAAATTAAGAGCGGGTCTTGTGAAAGCCCACTCCATACTTCTTTATACTCTACCGTACCATAGTATATCACACTTTTTTCCTCTTTGCAACCCCTTTTTGCAATATTTTTTCATTTTTTATTATAAAAAGGAATTCCGAACGCCATTTTTGCCGCAGGTTTTGCTCTGCGGACGCACGGAATGTCGCCGAACGCGGAAAAAAATTGCCAAATCTATTGAAATTGCGCATCAACTCTGCTATAATATACAGAAGGAATATAGAAGAGCGAGGTATCCGACCATGAGTGAGAAGCTTTCCACCCAGCCCTACAAGGGCACAAGAGATTTTTATCCCGAGGACATGCGTCTGCGCAACTGGTTCTTTGGCGTGATGCGCGAGGTTCTGGAGCGTTCCGCCTTTGACGAGTACAACGGCCCGATGCTGGAATCCCTGGAGCTTTATGCGGCAAAGAGCGGCGACGAGATCGCCAACAAGCAGACCTATAACTTCGTGGACCGCGGCGACCGTCATCTGGCGATCCGCCCCGAAATGACGCCGACCGTTGCCCGTATGGTAGCGGCACGGATGGGTGAACTGACCTTCCCCTTAAAATGGTTCTCCATTCCCAATATGTATCGTTACGAGGCCACGCAGAGAGGACGTCTGCGCGAATTCTGGCAGCTGAACGTGGATATCTTCGGTGTGGACGGCTACGAGGCGGATCTGGAATGCATTCAGAGCGCCATCAACATTATGCGCGCCTACGTCGCGGACGCGTTCATGTTTACGGTCCGCATCAACAACCGCCGCTTCTTCAATGACGTGATCGCAGCCAGTGCCAAGACCGATGAGGAGGGCGCGCGGAAGGTATCCAAGGTGATTGACCGAAAGAACAAGGTGCCGCGCGAGGCCTACGAGAAGGACCTTCTGGCACTGGGACTGAATGAGGAGCAGATCGCCCGCATCGACGCTCTGTACGGCATGAGCGTCAAGGATGCGACGGATATCTGTCCCGAATCGCAGGGCTCGCAGGAGCTGCGCGATCTGTTTGAGGCGCTGGAGGCACTGGATCTGGCGCGCTATTGCGTGTTCGATTTCGGCATCATTCGCGGCCTGGATTACTATACGGGAACGGTGTTCGAGGTCTTCGACAACGCTCCCGAAAACAACCGCGCCATGTTTGGCGGAGGCAGATACGACAATCTGGTCGGCCTTTTCGTCAAGAACGCCAAGATCTCGGGCGTGGGCTACGGAATGGGCGACGTGACGCTGGAGAACTTCCTCGTTACGCACAAGCTCATCCCCGAAAACCTCGGCTCTCCCGTCAAGGCTCTTGTGGCTCGCTTTGAGGACGTGCCCTACGCGCGCTACACCGCTATGGCGGAGGCTTTGCGCGAGGCGGGAGTGGTATCCTCGGTCTATCTGGGAAATAAGAAGTTCGGTAAGCAGATCGACTTTGCCGTCAAGGAAGGATATACGCACATTCTGATCATGGGCGGAAGCGAGGCCGAGAGAGGCGTGGTACGTCTGAAGGATCTTCGCACCCGCGAGGAGCTGGAGCTTTCCTTCGAGGAAGCCTTGGAGAAGCTGAAGCAATAATTTGATGTTTTGAAAAATGAAAAAGGAGAATGGAAGCATGGAACGCTTTTCGATCCCCTCTGCGGACGGCTTGACCTCTCTTGCCGCCTACGCGATCCTTCCCGCTTCTCCGCGCGCCATGGTGCAGATTTCGCACGGCATGTGTGAGTATTTCCTGCGCTACGAGGGCTTTGCGGAGTATCTTGCCGAGCAGGGCATTCTTGTCTTCGGCCACGACCACCTGGGGCACGGACATTCTGCCGTACGTGCGGAGGACCTCGGCTTTACGGTGTCGGGAGGCGGCGCGGACTGCCTTTGCAGAGATGTGTTGGCGCTGGCTCGCCACATGAAGGAACGCTTTCCAACGCTTCCGCTTTTCCTTTTTGGACACAGCATGGGCTCCTTCATCGCCAGAGCGGTGCTGGAGGAGGACGCCTCTCCCTATCACGCGGCGATTCTCTGCGGAACGGGAGGGCCCGATACCCCTGCGGGGGCGGGGAAGCTTCTGGCATCCCTGCTTATGGCCCTGCGCGGGGAGCGTCATCGCTCCCATATGCTCAAGGGCATTGCCTTTGCGGGCTACAACAAGAAATTTGAAAAGGGCTGCGACAGGAATGCCTGGCTGACGCGTGACGCGTCGGTGGTAAAGGCATACAACGCCGACCCCTTTTGCACATACGTCTTCACACTTCGCGCCTACCACGATCTGTTTACGCTGGTCGAACGGGTATCGCGCCGTGCGTGGGCGCAGAGGATCCCGCGGGATCTTCCGCTGCTGCTGATCAGCGGAGAGATGGACCCCGTCGGCTCCTGGGGCAAGGGAGTGCGTCTTGTGGACACCGCCCTTCGGGAGGCCGGTGTTCGGGATCTGACACTGCGGCTGTATCCCGAGATGCGGCACGAGATCCTCAACGAGATCGGCCGTGAGGATGTTTGGAAGGAGTTTTTGGAATGGATCGGGGAGAAGCTTTGATCGCGGATCTGAAAAGCACGTCGGGACGTCTTCTGGGCGTGGACTTTGGCGACACCCGTACCGGTGTTGCGGTATCCGACGTCAGTCGGTTCTTGGCCTCGGGGATCGGATACGTTTCCCCCGGAGGGATCGAGAGGACGGCGGATAAGATCGCGGAGATCGCGCGTGAGCAAAGCGTGGTCGGCATCGTCGTCGGACTCCCTCGGAACATGGACGGGAGCGAGGGCTTCCGCGCGGAGCGCTGCCGCGAATTCGCGGGCCTTTTGCGCGAGAGGACGGGGCTTCCCGTTGCGATGATGGACGAGCGCATGACGACGATGAGCGCGTCCCGCTATTTGAATGAAACCAACACCCGAGGCGCAAAGCGCAAGGGTGTGATCGATACGCTTTCGGCGCAGATCATTTTGCAGAATGCGCTGGACCGTTTGAAAAATCTTTAAGGATCAGCCTGCGGCGGAGTCTGCCGACATCGGGAAAAAGGAGGGAAGGATATGCCGAAATCATACGGACCGCGGCGTGTTGCCGCTCTGCACGATCTGTCCTGCTTTGGACGGTGTGCGCTCACCGTGATCCTGCCCACCCTTTCGGTGATGGGATATCAGGTCGTTCCCATCCCAACCGCCCTGCTTTCCACGCACACGGGGGGCTTTACCGACCTGCATTTTCGCGATCTGACGGCGGATATGGAGAGGATCGCCTCGCATTTTGATACCCTCGGCGTCACCTTTGACGCGATCTACCCGGGCTTTCTCGGAAGTGCCGAGCAGATCGAAACCGTCTGCCAATTCATCGACCGCTTCGGTCGGGAGCGCAACGGGGAGAGCCCGCTCGTCCTCGTGGATCCCGTAATGGGGGATGACGGCGCGCTTTATTCGACCTACACAAGCGACCTCGTCCAAGGGGTAAAGCACTTAGCGCAACGGGCGCAGGTTCTGACGCCAAATCTTACCGAGGCATGCTTCCTGACCGATACGCCCTACCGTCCCACCGAAAGCATGGATCCCGAGGAGGCGCGTGCCTTTGCGGAGATGCTTTTGGGACGTCTGTCGAGGATCTGCAAGGGAAGGATCGTCATCACGGGCATCACGCTCTCGGATGGGATGCTTGCCAACCTTGGGCAGAACGAGGATGGCTCCCGCTTCTATCAAAGGACGCCCATTGAGGCGCACTCCTACCCCGGAACGGGGGATCTGTTTGCATCGGTCCTGCTCGGAGAGCTTCTCGGAGGAACCCATTTTGAGGACGCCTGCCGCAGGGCGGCGGACTTTACGGCCGAAACGATCCGCGTGTCCGCGCAGATCTCCACTCCCGCTCGCGAGGGCGTTGCTTTGGAGTGGCAGCTTCATCGGTTGGTCAGGCCCGGAGGAGGGGAATGACCAAGGCATCCTTGTCCCATTTCTACCGAACGAAAGGAATGCAATTCATTTATGAAAGCAAATAGCCGTGTACCGCGCATGCTCGGACGCGTGGTCAAATTCACCTTTACCTGCTTTGTGTTTCTCGTTTGCGGCATCGTGCTTTGGCGCGTGTTTACGTCCGGGGATCCCGCCGCGATCAAGCGGATGTCCGTCAACGAGCCGCTTGCCGAGGCTTACGAGCAGTACGGTGAGGATCTGATCCTGCAATACCAGCCGCTCCAGACGTCGATCACGCGAGGAGAGCACAACAGCGGATATTTTGGCATTACGCAAACGCTCTTCATCCCGCAGGCAAACCAGGTGCAGATCGTTTTCCGATACAACAACAGCACTCTGCGTCATTTGCAGAGGGATTATAACCTGTCCGAGCTTCCCGAAAAGGCGCTCTGCCACTTTGATGTGACGTTGGTCAAAACGACCGATCTGACGCCCGAGATCGAGGAGGATTATAAGGATACGTCTACCTTTACCACCGAGCGGTACTACCCGAGCGCGAACGTCGTGCGCGAAACCACCTCGCTCTATACCTACTACCGTTACACCTTTGACGGTGTTGCGGTCGAGGAGGATACCTTAGGCATCTTCGTGGATATCTACTACAATCAGGCGATTGCGTACGAGGAGGAGGCCTACGGGCGTATTTGCATCTACAATGCGTACTATTACGATTGGAAGACCTACAAGTGGTCCCGTGCCGACCGGGAGGCAATCGAGGCTTTTCTGGCAGAGAAGCAGGAATGACGGAGGACGGACGGTATGAAGCAAGCATTTGTTTTTGTGGGCGGGGGCATTGATCCCGAGCGCATAACGGAGCGCCCGGATGCTGACGCCATCACGGTTGCCGCAGACGTGGGCTGGAAAAACGCGGAGCGGCTTGGCATCACGCCAAAGATCCTCGTAGGGGATTTTGATTCCCTCGGAGAGCCGGACGTTCCGGACGGGACGGAGGTCTTTCAGGTTCCTGCGGAGAAGAACGAAACCGATACGCAGCTGGCGGTGGGGCTTGCCATCCGCCGGGGAGCGGAGCAGATTACGGTCATAGGAGGGCTGGACGGCCGATTGGATCATACGCTTTCCAATCTGGCGATCCTGGAGGATCTGGAAAGAAGATCCTTTCACGGTGTGATAACGGACGGCAAAAACCGCGTTCGCTTTCTGCGAAACAACAGCACGCTGATCCCGCGGAGCGGATTTCGGTATCTGGCGATCCTCGCGGCTGATCCAGTGATCAAGGGCGTGAGTATCGAGGGCGTCAAATATCCGCTCAAGAGGGCAACGCTTCGGCGGGACCATCAGTATGCGGTTTCGAATGAGATCGAGAAGAATTGCGCGCTGATCGAGGTCCGCAAGGGCGGCGCGTGGATCGTGGAGAGCGCGGACACGCCCATCGGCATATCCCCGAGAAGCAACCGAAAGGGCTGAGAAAAAGAACCGAAAAAAACCGAGAGAAGAATCGAAAAAACTAAGGAAAAGCTCTTGTTTTTCTTCTCCCTTTTTGCTATAATAAAAGCAAAATTCAAGGACCGCATAAGCCCATGGAAATTTTGCAACCTTTTTCTACGGAGGAACAACCAATGAACAGCAACAAACGTCCCGAAAGCATGCAGCGCATTACCACCATCGAGCTGGCCAACGCCTTTATCGAGGAGCAGATCGCCCTCGTGCGGGAGCAGGTCGGCGACAAGAAGGTGCTTCTGGCCCTTTCCGGAGGAGTGGACTCCTCGGTGGTGGCCGCCCTTCTGATCAAGGCGATCGGCAAGCAGCTGGTCTGTGTGCACGTCAAT
>JAFOGE010000166.1 GCA_017386965.1 Clostridia bacterium | reverse complement strand
CGGTGCAGGGTGACCTTTACCGTTCCTTCCCGCATCTCCAAGGCCTCGGCGATCTCGCCGATGGGCTGGGAGTAGAAGTAGCGGCGCAGAAAGATCGCTCGCTTTTCGGTGGGAAGGGAGGCAAGGACTCGGTTGAGGGCGTCCGCAAGACGTCCGTTCTCGTAGTCTGACTCCACCGAGTCCGAGGACGGAATGCACTCGGAAAGCTCGGCCATCACGCTGCCCAGCCCTCCGCGCTTTTGGCGGTGGGCGGCACGGTAGCGGTCGATGGAGATCCTCCGTGTGATCTTGGAGAGGAAGGCGCCGAGGTAGTCCGGCCGCGCCGTTGGCATGGCGTTCCACGCGGCGAGGTAGGTATCGTTGACGCATTCCTCCGCGTCCTCTCGGGAGGACAGGACGGACTGCGAGAGCGAGCGCAGGATCCGACCGTACTTGCGGTCGGATTCGGCAATCGCATTCTCGTTGCGGGCCCAGTAGAGATTGACGATCAAAAAATCCTCCATGATAACTCTCCTGTTGTGGGCTTCACCCAATATGTCGCTCTTTTTCGGAAAAGGTTACAGGGGAAGCCAAAAAAATTGAAAAAAATCCAAAAATATGAAAAAAAGAGCAAAGAATCACCTCTCTTTGCTCCATTGTATCAAAAAAGGAAGGGAATGTCAATATGCGCTTATGTGAGGATGCGGCGGAGCCGCAGCTCGCAAAGGCAGGATGACGCTTGGTCCGCGAGGAAGCCTTTGTGGAAAAAAAGCACCTGCTTTCGCAAGTGCTTCTCCTGGTGCCGGTAGTCGGGGTCGAACCGACACGGTATCGCTACCACTGGATTTTGAGTCCAGCACGTCTGCCAATTCCATCATACCGGCCTATAACATTGGCTATTATATCACATCTCTGAATGAAAATCAAGCCTTTTTGGAAAAGTTTTTCGGTTTGGGTTGTTTTTTTCTTTGTTTTGTGATAGAATAGAAACATCCTGAATCATCCGGAAAAACAAGACAAAAGGAAACTCTGTTATGCAATGGATTACTGTTTCTTCCTATGAGGAATTGAGCCAAATAGCTGCTGACCGTATTACTGCATTGATGAAAAGAAAGCCCAACGCCGTTCTCGGTCTGGCAACAGGCTCCTCTCCCATCGGGATCTACGAACGTCTTCGGGCTGCTTTTGCGCGTGGGGAGCTGGATTTCTCCAGGGCATGTTCCATCAATTTGGACGAATATCTGGGACTGGCGCCTGACCATCCGCAAAGCTATCGCTTTTTTATGCAAAAGCATCTGTTTGATCATATCAACATTCCAAATGAATCCACCTTCGTACCAAACGGCTGCGCCAAGGATCCCGAGGCCGAGTGCCGTGCCTACGATGCGCTCATCGAGGAGCGGGGGATCGATCTTCAGATTCTCGGGATCGGTCTGGACGGACATATCGGCTTCAACGAGCCGGGCGATGCCTTCCTCAAGGGAACGCACATCATAGATCTTCATGAGTCCACCATCCGCGCCAACGCCCGTTTCTTTGAAAGCGAGGACGAGGTTCCGCACCGCGCCATCACGATGGGGATCGGCGGCATTATGAACGCCAAGGAGATCCTCCTGATCGCAAACGGTGCATCAAAGAAAGAGATCCTTTGCGCCGCGCTCACGGGCCCGATCACGCCCGCCGTTCCGGCATCCATCCTCCAGCTGCATCCCAATCTTACGGTGATCTACAGCGAGGAGTAAGGGACACAGAAGACAAACAAAGCAGGGACTGCATCCGCGGATGCAGTCCCTGCTTTGTTTCTTTGGTTGTGGGATCAGACTACACCGAAGGCCAGCATTGCGTTTGCGACCTTGATAAAGCCTGCGATGTTTGCTCCGGCAACGAGATCGTCGCCCAGTCCATATTCGTTTGCTGCCTCCACGGAGTTGTGGAAGATGTTGGACATGATGGTCTTGAGCTTTGCATCAACCTCCTCCGCGCTCCAGCTGTAACGCATGGAGTTCTGGGACATCTCCAGGCCGGAAACGGCAACACCGCCGGCGTTGACAGCCTT
>JAFOGE010000017.1 GCA_017386965.1 Clostridia bacterium | reverse complement strand
GTTATCAAGGTTTCTCCAACTAAGGAGCAGCCCTTTTCCGCAACGATCTCCACAAGAAGAACTCTGCCCTTGGCAAAATGCTCAACCTGCGCGATGGACGGCAGATTGATGAGATTGAATATTTCAGCAGCCGTATCCTGCTCGGGATTGACGATCATCGAGATGCCAAGCTCATCCTTCATCTCCATAATTTGCTTTCGGTAATCGGGATTTCTGACGCGCGCAATGGTGTTCTTGACACCGTTCTTTTTGGCGACCAGGCAAGCAAATACGTTCAGCTCATCGCTGTTTGTCAGCGCGATGGTCAAGTCGGCCCCTCTGGTACCGGCCTCTCTTTGAATATCCATGCAGGCGCCGTTGCCGACAACACCGGACACGTCATATCTTTCGATAAGACTTTCGATCTTGTTCTTATCCTCATCGATAATGATAATGTTATGACCTTTTCCGGAAAGGCTTTTCAGTATGGTCTTTCCAATGGTACCAAGCCCGATAAGAACAATTTTCATAAATCCATCTCCAATCGTAAGCATTCTTTTTGCGGCATTCGCTTTTTGCCATCCTGTTGCACCGATAGCCGATTTCGTACCTATCATTATACCATAGCTTTTTGAATAATGCAATCCCTTTCGCAATAGATTCCTTTGCAAATATTAAGGGTCACCTTTTCCCGGCCTCTTTCGTTCTGCGTTGTTCGATTTCTTTATCCGCTCTACCGGACTTTCCCCACATTCCCGCATGCTTTTGCGAGAACGGTACGGCACTTTACAAATTCTTCACAAAACACATGCATATACATTTTTCTATGCTAACGGGACTTGAAATCTCTCCGTTGGTATGGTATAATGGTGACAGCAAAATAGCCCCCGGGCAAAGCTTGCGCTGCGTTCGCGGTGTGCATTCCGGAAGGAGATAGACGAATGAGCAAATTATTCCCCTCTATGAGCAGCAAGCCGGAAAAAATTCAGATCTTTGCCACGATCCCCTGTTGGCTTTGGGTCTTTGTATTGCTCCCAATGTTCATGCCCTTTGTGGGACTCGGGATCTGGGATCAATGGGAGATCAGCGTGTATCTGGAGATCTTCTACCACGTCGCCAACGGCCTCCTGATGCTTGTCCTGATGCTGGGTTACCTGAAGGAAGAATGGTTCATGGTAACCACCGACGTGCCCTATTATTTGAAGCACATCCTGCTGACCGTGGGCCTGATCGCGGGAGCGGAGCTGGTATTGCTGGGCACACTGTTCCTGTGCGACTTCCATTTTGCAGATGCGCTGGAATGCCTTCCTATGACAGAGATGTCTGTCAGCCATACGCCTCTCTTTTTGGTGAATCTCGAGCCGATCCTCGGCACCGTTGTCCTGTCGTTTTTCGTTCCCATCAGTGTCTGCGCCTTGTTTTACTGCTTTGCCTTTGCCCCGCTCTGCTACAAAAGGCCTTGGCTCGCCTATGTGTGCATCGCCTTGATCACGCTGATCCCGTCCATCATCGATATCCTCTGGCGAGGGGGGGCCGTGCTTGCGTGGTGCGCTTATCTCGTCCGCTTGCCCATTCATTTGCTGGCATGCTGGTCCTATCAAAAGACGGATAACGTATGGACCCCTATCGTATCTCTGTCGATCACCAATCTTCTGCTATCCATTGTCCTGCAAGTCTTCCTGCTTCGGTAGGCACAGAAATAACAAAAGCGGGCTGACGATGAACCTCGTCAGCCCGCTTTTGTTATGCGTTTGTTCGATTGCTGTATCCGCTCCGTCGGCGTTTCCCATGTGTTTTACAGCCAAGACAGAAGCAAAAGCCACGCCAAGCCGTAATAGGCAACGACGGCTACCAGATCGTTGATTGTCGTGATAAACGGTCCCGAGGCAACGGCCGGATCAATATTCAGCTTCTTGAAGAAGATCGGGATCGTCGTGCCAAATATGCTGGACAAAAGCATTGCCACCGCAAGTGCGATTCCCGTACAGAAGGATACGGAAAACGCAAGGACCGGCGGTTCCCCTCTCATCAGATAAAGATAGAGCCCAATCAAGGCGACCGAAAGGCTTCCGAGGATCAAGCCGTTGCAAAGCCCCACTCTTGCCTCCTTGAGAACCAGAAGCAGCTTTTGCTTGCCCGTGAGATTTTCGTCCATCAAGGAGCGAATCGTAACCGCAAGCGATTGTGTTCCCACGTTGCCCGCCATACCCAGAATCAAGGATTGGAAGGATACGAGCAAGGGCAGATAGGAAACGACGTGATCAAACATTCCCACAATGCTTGAAACGACCAGTCCAAGGCCAAACAAAACGATCAACCAGGGCAATCTCTTACCGATGCTCTTGAGCAACGGCTCCTGAACATCCTCCTCTGCGGTCAAGCCACCCAGCTTTGCGTAATCCTCGCTGATCTGATCCTCGATCATCTCGGCAAGGTCACGCGCGATCAGGACACCGCGGAGCTTGTTTTCCATATCCAAAACCGGGATGGAATCCTCGGAATAGTCCTTAAGGCGCTCAATACAATTCTCAACGGATTCATTCGCGTAAACAAACGGATAGGACGTCACAAGGATGTCCTCCAGCGGCATGCCCGCCCTCGCGCGGATCAGATCCTTCAGATCAATCGCGCCTACAAAGACATCCTCCGCATCGACCACGTAAATCGTTGAAACGTTATCGATTTCCGCGGCCTGAGCGATCAACTCATTCATAGCGCCTCTTACGCCGACTCCCTGACGGATCGAAATATAATCCGTGCTCATCGTGCTACCGATCTCGTCCTTTTCATAGGAGTTCAAAAGCGCAATCTCTTCCCTGGCTTCCTCGGGAAGCTCCTCGATGATGGATTCCCCCTCCTCCTTGTCAAGCTCCTCCAGGTAGGCAATCGCGGAGGCAGGCTCAACACGAGAGAGGATTTCAACTCTTTTCTCTTCCTCAAGCTCCTCAAGATAGTCACTCAACGTATCGACGTATTCAAAAATACCGGCAAGCGTATCTGCGTCAAGCGCTTGGTAAATGCTTTGACGCTCCTCCTGCTGCAGCTCTGCCAATGCCGCCGCAATATCATTCTCATGGTATCTGAGAAGCTCCTCCTGCACATCCGATGCTGTGAAATCGCTTCTTAAAATTTGGAGAATTTCCGCCTTGTAATCTCTCAAGGATACCTTTTCCTCAAATTCCTCCGACATCTTTCATCCCCCCAATCGATCAAATATCACGAAGGCCAAGCGACCGCTTGTTCCACCCTTTCATAGCTTGCGATCGCGACAGGTGCGCGTTTTCAAGCACTGACGGTTCTCTAAGAGTATTGTATCACATTTTGAGGTCGATTGCAACCGGTTTGGCATTTTCTTTTTGCGGCCTGCTAAAATTCCGGATCCATCAAAATCGCTCTGCAGGGCGAGCCATCCGCACCGGCCAGCTGCAAGGGCGCGGCATTGAGAAGGTAAACGCCCTGCGGAACCTCAGCTAAGCGAATTCCCTCCAGCAAGATCACGTTGGCAGACAAAAGCACAAGATGCACCTCCATGGGCGCAGCAGGCGGTCCAACCGTCTGCGATTCATTGCCAAGAAGCAGAAGACCCGATCGGGCAAACGCCCTTGCGGCTTCGATAGACACCTCGGCCTCTCCCTTAATTAGAATCCGCTTTGCCGCATCCCGACCTTGCTCTTGCGCTTTTTGCAGGATTGCCAAAGCATCCTCTCCGGACACGATTCCCTGATGCTCTGCCACGTATGCCATGCCAACGAAGGCATCCAAGCCGATGGCATCCACGGTCTTCCCGTCCTGTAAGAAATGAAAGGGCGCATCAATATGCGTACCGTTGTGGGCGCACATACAAAGGGCCGTCAGATTGCACACGTCGCCCTTTTCGACCGAAGAAAGCACCTTCCTTTCGGGGGCGGGATCTCCCGGATATACTTGGCAGCCAAATACCTCTTGCGAAATATCGTAAATCTTCATCGTTTATTCTCCACTGTGCGTTTTGTTTTCGGATCCCTCCATTTGAAAATTGGAAGCGATCGCTTGCAGGTATGCGTCTGCGGCCTCTCGCGAGTGAAATACAGTCACACGTCTGCCGTCTTGATACCGCTCCAGCAATTCGTATATCCGCGGCAGACTGCTGCGCGGGAACTCCTCAATGGACCGCTTCAGCTCTTCCGACAATTCCTTTTCGACCCATGGCAGATCGTAGCGGCCCTTTCCAAGTCGCTCGGTTGCTCCTTGGATGCAGAGCGCAGTGGGGAGGTCAAACAGGAATACGGTGTCGCACTGCTGCAGACGCATTTCGATGGTTCGATTGTAATTTCCGTCGATGATCCATGCGGGAGTCGCGAAAATATCCGACATACGCGCGTCAAAGTCCTCTCGCGTAATATGGCTCTGATCCGGCTTGTGCCAGATCGCATCCAGATAATACAACGGAAGCCCCGTGATTCGATGCAGCTTTTCTGCAAAGGTTGTTTTTCCGCTTCCGGGACAACCGATGACGATCACCTTTTTCATACTCTGCCTCTCCACTCCATTCGGATGAATTTCTGATAGCATTGTACCATATTTGGATGCATATTGCAACCCGTTCTGCGTTTTTTTCGCTCCATGCGAAAATTTTAAGGAGCCGACTGTGAGGTCGGCTCCTTGCTCCACTCTGCTAAAGCAAAGAATTTACTTCTTGATCACCTTTTTACACCAGGTGCGCTTTCCGCACGCGGGGCATTTGAGGTGGCGCGTGGTTCCACAGTGCATGGCCCAAAGGGCTTCCCGATAGGTGGGAACGATCTCGTGGCCGCAATTCTTGCATTTGTAAGCGCCCACGCTGACCTCAAGCTTTAAGGCATAGAAGCACGGGATCAGGAACACAACGCAAAGGCCGAGGATCGCCACCAGCTGCCAAGGTCCCTCGGGCATAAAGTGTGCCACGGCAAAGAGGCCTGCAAAAAGGCCGAGCATGCAGACGCCCATGATCACCCACATGGTATTCCAGATCGTCTTGTTCTTTCTTTCCAATTCCTTTGACATCTCGAGCAAAAGCTCTTCGTTTTTCTGATTTTGGTTTTCCATACTGATTTCCTCCCCATTTAATAATTCGTTGACGGTAATTCCCAGAAGCGCGCAAAGCTCCAGCATGATGGAGGAATCCGGGAGTGAAAGTCCTCTCTCCCATTTGGAAACGGCCTTATCCGTGATCCCCAGCCTCTCTGCCAGCTGCGCCTGCGTAAGCTCCTTTTGTTTTCTGCATTCGGCAATAAATCTTCCGATCTTGATCTGATCCATACGCTGCCTCCTTTCGTATACAGTATACCGTTCCTTGCGCAAAAAGTACACCTACCGTTGGTTTAGTGGGGAGAAATCCACCCACGGTAGAGGTTTTTTGTAAAAAATGCGCTCCGCGCGGACGGATAACGGGTCTGGACGCAAGGCTTGCCCGAGCACTCCGTCCTCCAATCAACCCACGCGCGTCAGAATTTCACGCAGTGCCTCAATATCCTCACTCGTCGTTGCCCAGCTGGTGGCAAAGCGGACGGCACAGTGTCCCGCGTCCACGCGCTCCCAGATCTCAAAGCGAACCTGCTTCGAAAGCGCCTCGATCTGCTCGTCCGAGAGAAGGATAAACTGCTGGTTCGTGGGGGAGAACTTGAAGAACGAATACCCCTTCTCCAAAAACAGCTCCTTCAGCTCCTCTGCGCGATCGATGGCGTTTTGGCTGATGCGCAGGTAGAGATCGTCGGTAAAGAGCGTATCGAACTGCACGCCAAGCAAGCGCCCCTTTGCAAGAAGCGCACCGTTTTGCTTGACGGTGGTGAAGAAATGCTTTGGCGCATTGTCATGCGTAAAGACGACCGCCTCACCGCAAAGTGCGCCAACCTTGGTTCCGCCGATATAGAAAACGTCGCAAAGCGCGGCGATATCCGCAAGGGTGACGTCGGTATCCCGACTCATCAGCCCGTAGCCAAGCCTTGCCCCGTCCAGAAAGAGCGGGATCGCATGGCGGCGGCAGAGCGCGGAAAGCTCCTGCAATTCGGCAAGCGTATAAAGCGTTCCGTACTCGGTGGGATGCGAGATATAGACCATGCCCGGAAAGACCATATGCTCGTGCGAGCCGTCGGCATAAAAGGTGTCGATCAAGGCCTCCACGTCATGCGCGGAAAGCTTGCCGTCATATCCCGGAACGGTCAGCACCTTGTGCCCGGACGCCTCAATGGCACCTGCCTCATGGGCACTGATGTGCCCCGTGGTGGCCGCGATCACGCCCTCGTAGCTCTTGAGCATCGAGTCGATGACGATGCGGTTGGTCTGCGTTCCGCCCACCAAAAAGCGAACGTCGGCATCCTCCCGTCCGCAGGACAAACGGATCTTCTCGCGCGCCTGCTCGGTGTAGGGGTCCTTTCCGTATCCCGGGCAGGGCTCCATGTTCGTGCGCAGGAGAGCCTCAAGGATCTCGGGGTGCGCACCGACGTTATAATCACATTCAAACGATAGCATAACGATCCTCCGTTTTCAAGGGCTGCTTTTGTGGCTTTTCCTTCCTTTCGTTCAACAAAGAAAGGACGCCTTCCGCAACCCATTTCTGATTAGTATCACTATATCACATTTTTGTCCCAATGTCAACGCCTTCCGCTTTTTTCGGTGGACGTCTTGACTTTGTTGCTCCGCTATGCTATAATACGCCTTGGTTAACTTGGATACTGACGCGATCCTGTCAGCTGCCGCATCGCGCGTTTTGAGTAAGGAGGAGCCCTTTTATGTACGGCCTTTTGCTTTCCCTCATCTATCTCGCCTTTATCAGTCTCGGACTGCCCGATTCCCTGCTTGGCGCAGGCTGGCCTGCCATGCACGCCGAGCTGAACCTGCCCGTTTCCTATATGGGCGTGATCTCGATGGTGATCTCGGGAGGAACCATTCTCTCCAGCCTCCTCTCGGACAGGCTCACCCGCAAGCTTGGCACGCCGACGGTGACCATCCTCAGCGTTTTGCTCACCGTGCTTTCGCTCTTCGGCTTTTCCTTCTCCACAAGCCTTTGGATGCTGCTTCTCTTTGCCATTCCCTACGGACTTGGCGCAGGCGCGATCGACGCGGCACTCAATAACTACGTTGCTCTGTACTATAAGGCGCGCCATATGAGCTGGCTGCACTGCTTCTGGGGCGTGGGTGCGATCATCAGCCCCTTTATCATGGGATATGCGCTGACCGGAAGCGGATGGCCCTTCGGCTACCGCACCGTTGGCTTACTCCAGCTCGGGATCGCCCTCCTCCTTCTGCTGACGCTTCCCGTATGG
>JAFOGE010000165.1 GCA_017386965.1 Clostridia bacterium | reverse complement strand
GAATACAGACCGTTTTTTCATTCTTCTTCCACTTCCTCCGTCACATCTGAAAGCTTCTCCAGCTCGTCGCTGAAGGAGGAATAGTCGCCGAACATACCCGAGAACTCGGACTTCTTCATGATGTGGAAGGCGTCGGGATCGATGGAAAGGCCGATGGTGGCGCCCTCCTCCACAAAATCCGTAGTCTGGATCATCCACTTAAAGCCGTCCACGTCCACGATGACCTCGTAATGCACGCCCTTGAAGGTCACACCCGTGACCAATCCGCAAAGCATGCCTGCCTCGGGCTTGACCACGTCTACATCCTCGGGACGGATGACCACGTCCACGGGCTCGTTCTTATCGAATCCGCCGTCCACGCAATCAAAGGTGTGCCTTGCAAGACGCACGCGGCGATCCGCGAGCATCACACCGTCAACGATATTGGATTCCCCGATAAAGTCAGCCACAAAGGCATTGACAGGCTCGTTATAAATATCGGTGGGAGAGCCGATCTGCTGGATCCGCCCATGCGCCATGACAACGACGGTATCCGACATGGAGAGGGCCTCCTCCTGGTCATGCGTAACGTAGATAAAGGTGATTCCCGTTTGGTGCTGGATATTCTTCAGCTCGTTCTGCATATCCTTGCGAAGCTTGAGATCCAGTGCCGCGAGGGGCTCGTCCAAAAGCAAAACCTTGGGCTGATTGACCAGGGCGCGTGCGATGGCAACTCTCTGCTGCTGACCGCCCGAGAGGGTGCTGACGCGGCGGCGCTCAAAGCCCTTGAGGTTGACCAGTGCAAGCATATCCTTCACCTTTTGTCTGATCTCGGCATCCGGGCATTTCTGAATCCGCAGGCCGAAGGCGATATTGTCGAATACGTTCAGATGCGGAAAAAGGGCGTAGCGCTGAAAAACCGTATTGACCGGTCTTTTGTAGGGGGGGAGATCGTTGATGCGCGCCCCGTCAAAAAAGACGTCACCGTGATCGGGGGTTTCAAAGCCCGCGATAATGCGAAGGGTGGTCGTTTTTCCGCAACCGGAGGGACCGAGCAGAGTGATAAACTCCTTGTCGTGAATCTCCAAGTCGATATTGTCCAGAACCGTTTCGCCGTCAAAGGCCTTCGAGATTCCGTTCAGTTTGATCCGTACATCCTGGTTCATTCCGAATAAATACTCCTTTACAAACAAAATAAAAAAATATCCATGGAACAAAACGGACATTCGTCCGCTGCCTTTTCCTCGCTCGTTTTTTTGGAGCTTTTTTCCAAAAAAAGCAGGCCAAAGGCGCTCTGCCACAAGTTACGCATACTATTGTAACAGATACCGAACAAAAATGCAATATGTTTACAAAAAATATTTCAAAATTCGGCAAATTTCATAATCAATCGGATTCAACGGCGAATATTTGGAATTATCACACAAAAACCGCCGAAATTCTCCGTTTTCCTCTTAAATTCTCCGATTTTGTCGATCAAATCTCCTCCGAATCCGAGAAAAAAGATGAAAAAAGGCTCATCGAAAAGCAGAAAAGCGAAATTCCCTCCCCCGTGCGGAGCAAAAAATAGGCGGCGCACATCCAAAGCAGGCAGAGAAACAGGAAGGATGCCACGCGCAAAATGCGATACGCAAGGGTGGGAGAGAGCACAACCGAAAGGGTGCAATCCAGCATTCTCCCGCCGTCAAAGGAGCGGATCGGCAACAAATTCAAAAGTCCCAAAAGCAGGGACGCACAGGAAAAGATGCGCGCACGCTCCCACGTCTGCCAAAAAAGCCCCCCCACTGCCGCCCCCAGCAGACTGAACAGCGGACCGAAGGCGCAAAGGATCCATTCCTCCCCATACGTCAGCATTCGTCCACGTACCTCCAGCCGCGCCCCCAACAGATTCAAGCGAAGCTGCCCCAGCGGGATCCGAAGCATTCCCGCGGCAACCAAATGCCCCATTTCATGCAGCAGTGCCGCCGTCACCGTCAGCGCGCAAACACCGCTCCTGTCGCTGACGATCATTCCAAGGATCAACACCGCGATCAAGGGCGTCATCCGTAAGCTCCTTTGCCTCATGCTCCCCTCCCAAGCGTTCTCCATGCAACCTATGCATGAATCGCTTGGACATATGCCGAATGCACTGCAAAAGCACTCCCCTTTCCGGTTTTCTGTAAAAAATCCTTTTTCCATGAAATTTTGCTTGAAATCTTAACAAAAATATGATATAGTAAAGTGTAAATAATAAACACATTAAGGAGTACCCTATGAAAATCACAAAGGATATCCTCTACGTCGGCGTAAACGACCGCACCATCGATCTTTTCGAGGGACAGTATCATGTTCCGAACGGAATGGCCTACAATTCCTATGTTATTCTGGACGAGCAGGTCGCTGTCCTGGACACCGTAGATATTCACTTTACGCACGAATGGCTGGACAACCTGAGCCATGCACTGGCCGGCAGAGCCCCCGATTATCTGATCGTCCAGCATATGGAGCCCGACCACTCGGCCAACATCATGCAATTCCTCGGCGTCTATCCCAACACCAAGCTCGTTGCATCCGCCGCGGCCTTCCGCATGATGAAGCAATTCTTCGGCAAGGATCTCTCGGAAAACGCCCTCGTCATTTCGGATGGGGATACACTCTCCCTGGGCAAGCACAATCTCGTTTTTGCATCCGCTCCCATGGTGCACTGGCCCGAGGTTATGGTCACCTATGATGCAACCGACCGCGTCCTCTTCTCGGCCGATGCCTTTGGAAAATTCGGAACGACCGATGCGGATGAGGATTGGGCCTGTGAGGCAAGACGCTACTATTTTGGCATCGTCGGTAAATACGGAGCGCCCGCACAGGCACTTCTCAAAAAGGCTGCTGCATTGGACATCGCGATCATCTGTCCCCTGCACGGACCCGTTCTGACTGAGAATCTGTCCTACTATATCAACCTCTACGACATCTGGTCCTCCTATACCCCCGAGGATGACGGCGTTCTGATTGCCTATACCTCGGTCTATGGTAACACCAAGAAGGCTGTGGAGATCCTGGCGCAAAAGCTGCGCGATATGGGATGCCCGAAGGTCGTTGTGACCGATCTGGCTCGCTCGGATATGGCAGAGGCCGTGGAGGATGCCTTCCGCTATAGCAAGCTCGTTTTGGCAACCACCACCTACTGCAACGGCATCTTCCCCTTTATGCGTGACTTCATCGAGCATCTGACCGAGCGCGGATATCAGAACCGTACCGTTGGATTGATCGAGAACGGCACCTGGGCTCCCAATGCCGCAAAGACCATGCAGAAGATGCTGGAGGGCTCCAAGGATCTCTCCTTTGCGACAGAACCCATCCGCATCCTCTCCGCACTCAACGAGGATAGCATGAAGCAGCTGGATAAGCTTGCCGAGGCACTCGGCGGCGAATACCGCTCCGAGGAATCGGGAGAATCGCGAAACGATCCTGCCGCACTCTTCTCCATCGGCTACGGCCTCTACGTAGTCACGACCAACGACGGACAGAAGGACAACGGACTGATCGTCAATACCGTCACCCAGGTCACCGACACTCCCAAACGGGTTGCGGTCACCATCAATAAGCAGAACTATTCCTTCCACACCGTCCGCAAGACGGGAATCCTGAACGTCAACTGCCTTTCCACCGAGGCCCCCTTTGAGGTCTTCCGGACCTTTGGCTTCCAGAGTGGAAGAAGCGTCAACAAGTTTGAGAATTGCACGCCCAAGAGATCGCGCAACGGCCTCGTCGTGCTTCCCAAGCACATCAACGCCTTCCTCTCCCTCAAGGTAGCGGAGTATGTCGATCTCGGCACGCACGGCATGTTCATCTGCGACGTCACCGAGTCCCGCGTCACCTCCTCTGCTCCCACCATGACCTACACCTATTATCAAGAGAACGTCAAGCCGAAGCCCGAGAAGCCGAAATCCAAGGGCTACGTGTGCAAGATCTGCGGATATGTCTATGAGGGAGATCCGCTCCCCGAGGACTTTATCTGCCCTCTCTGCAAGCACGGCGCATCGGATTTTGAACCGATCGGCGACTGATCTCTCTGACGAAAGAAAGGACTCCATCATGTTTCAGCAAGCAAAAGCCGTTTTTCCGCAAGCAAAAGCCAACGAGATGCACTGCTTTGTCACCTTCCGCGCAAGGCTCGACCGTCTGGATGATGCGACGCTCTATATTGCCGCCGCTGACTTCTACCAGGTTCTCGTAAACGGGAACTTCGTCGCCTTTGGGCCGGCACGCACCGCCAAGGGCTATGCCAGAGTGGATGTTCTGCCTCTTGAGGATTACGCAAGAGAAGGAGAAAACGAGATCCTCATCGGCGTCATCAGCCATCATTGCCGATCGCTCTCGACTGTGCTCCAGCCCGCCTTCCTGCAAGCCGAGATTCGTCAAGGCGAAAAGGTCCTCGCCGCAACCGGAAAGGACTTTGAGGCCTTCCTTCCTGCCTGCCGTGTCCGCAAGGTCGAGCGATATTCGGCGCAAAGGCACTTCTCAGAGGTCTGGGATCTGCGCGATGGCAAGGATTGGATCGCCAATGCTCTGCCCACGCCTCTTGAGGAGAGCGCACAGCCGCCAAAAATCATCGACCGACACGTTCCCTATCCGCACTACGAGGACATCCACGTCCCGTCGGCAGCTTCGACCGGAAAGCTGATCTACGACGAGGCACTTCCCTACAACTCCCTCTTCTATTCCTTCCCCGCAAGCGAGCGCTGGGGATGCTTTGCATACGACGAGATCGAGCATCACCCCTATGAGTGGATCCAACGGCATCATCAAAAAAAGACCAATGGGCAGGCAAATCTTCCCGTTGCACTTTCGGAAAACGAATATGCAATCCTCGACTTCGGACGCATCGAAACAGGCTTTCCTCTGCTTTCCCTGCGCGCCGAGGAGGAATCCGATGTGATCCTCGCCTTCAGTGAGGACGCTTCCCCCGATTCCTTTGCCTTCACCGATATGCATTCGCACAATACGCTGGAGTTTCTGCTCTCCCCCGAGAGCCGTCCCGAGCTGATGGCCTTTGAGCCTTACGTCATGCGCTATGCGATCCTCGCCGTCAAACGCGGAAGGGTCACGTTGGATGATTTCGGCATCAAAACCTTTGTCCGCGATACGGCATGCGTCACCCTGCCTGACCTTGGGGACGCCGATCTGAACGCCATCTATCGCGGAGGTGTGCGTACCTTTGCACACAATGCCGTGGATATTTTCACCGACTGCCCCTCTCGCGAGCGCGCAGGCTGGCTCTGTGACTCCTACTTTACCGCAAAGACCGAATATGCCCTCTTCGGCGAAGCTCCCGTGGAGGAGGCCTTCCTCGAGAACTACCGCCTCTATCCCGCAAACGGTGAATATCCCGAGGGCGTGCTGCCCATGTGCTATCCCTCCGAGCCGCAGGATAACTACAAATTCATCCCCCAGTGGACGATGTGGTATATTCTGGAGGTTGCGGACTACCTCAAAAATCGAAATCCGAATGCCGACAGAGAGCTGTTCCGCCCCACCATCGACGGCTTGATGGCATTCTATGCCCGCCACGAAAATGCGGATGGACTGCTCGAGCGTCTGCCCTCCTGGAATTTTGTGGAGTGGAGCCGCGCAAACGATTGGACGATGGACGTCAGCTATCCCACCAACTTCCTCTATGCGCGCGTTTTGGAGTGCGTCTATGAGATCTACGGCGATGCTTCCCTTCTGGAAAAGCGGGACCGCGTCCAAAGAACCGCGATCGAGCAAGCCTTTGACGGGCAGGTCTTCCGTGACCACGCGATCCGAAATGCCGAAGGAAAGCTCGTTTTGCAGGAGGACTGCTCCGAGGCAGGACAGTACTACGCCATTCTCTTTGGCGGATTTGACATCCGCGAGGAACGCTTCGCCAAGCTCCTCGATCTCGTTTGCAACGTTTTCTCTGCAAACCGCAATGGAAAAATGCCCGAGATTGCTGAGATCAACGCCTTCATCGGCGCATATCTGCGCCTTGAGGTACTGCTCAAAATAGGGGAATACCGTCTGCTTTTGCGTGACATCAAGGAGTTCTTTGGCAACATGGAGTCGGAAACAGGAACGCTTTGGGAATACAGACAAAGACACGGCAGCCGCGACCACGGCTTTGCATCCTATGCGCTGGTTGCCATGACCGAGGCCTTAAAGCATCTCGGAAACGCATAAAAAAGAAAAGCCCCTGAAGCTGAGCAAGGCTCTGCCAAGGGAAACGATGAGGAAAACATGAAGGTACTGATTGCATATTCCACCAAATACGGAACGACCACGACCTGCATCAAACGGCTGGAGAAGGCCCTGCAAGGGATGGAGGTACATACAGTCTGCCTGGAAAGGGAGCAACCGAACGTTCGGGATTACGACATTGTCCTGCTCGGCGGATCGATCTATTTTGGAAGATTCCGCCCCGCCCTTCGACAATTTCTGAAGGAGCAGCACAGCCTTCTTATGGAAAAACCGCTTGGCCTTTTCTGGTGCTGCGGCAGGACCGAGGACCACGAATACTACGGCGAAAAGCACTTCCCAAAGAGCCTTCGCGACCACGCATTCGCGCATATCTTTTTCGGCGGCACCTTGCGCATTCCGAAAAGCTCTTGGATCGATCGTTTCCTGCTGCACTCCATGCGCTCGGCGATTTTGGAGAGCGAGATCAACGACGGGGAATACACGCCTACCCTTCCAACCATTCTGCTGGAAAGCATTGATATGATGGCCACCTATGTCCGTGAGGCAGCGCGAAGGCTCTGACGGGAACGATTCCCTGACTCCTTTCCGCTTCGCGGAGCGGGTTCGTACAAGGATGGGTCACCAAACAGAAGAGCGCACACCGAAAGGCATTCGGAGAGTCGAATCACTCGGCGCCCGCGCCTCGTATGGAGAATTGCTCCGCAATTCTCTGACTCCGTTCCGCTTCGCGGAGCGGGTTCGTACAAGGATGGGTCACCAAACAGAAGAGCGCACACCAAAAGGTGTTCGGAGAGTCGAATCACTCGGCGCCCGCGCCTCGTATGGAG
>JAFOGE010000164.1 GCA_017386965.1 Clostridia bacterium | reverse complement strand
GACCGCTCGTGCTGACCAACATCTACGAGGATTCCCGTGCGATCCTGCATATGTGGCTGACCGGCACGGAGGGTGGAAACGCCGTTGCCGACCTGGTCTTTGGCGACGTCAACCCCTCGGGCAAGCTCTCCATGACCTTCCCGCGCGCGGTCGGACAGTGCCCGCTCAACTACAACTACACCAATACGGGACGCCCAAAGACGGTGCCCGACGAGGAGTTCCAGAATTACGTTTCGAGCTATCTCGATTGCGGCAACCGTCCGCTCTTCTACTTTGGCGAGGGCCTTTCCTACACCACCTTCACCTATGAGAGCATGACGCTGGATACGCACGAGATGACCGAGGACGGATGCGTGAGTGTGACCGTTCGGGTCAAGAATACGGGCGAGAGAGCAGGCAAGGAGGTCGTTCAGCTTTATCTGCGCGACATGGTGGCGTCCGCCGTTCGCCCCGTGCAGGAGCTGGTCGCCTTTGAGAAGATCGAGCTTGCTCCGGGTGAGAGTAAGGAGGTTGCCTTCCGCATCACCGAGCCTCAGCTTCGCTTCTGGAATGCGCAGAACCAATTCGTTTCCGAGGCAGGCGAATTCCGCCTGATGGTCGGATACGCCGATCACTTCCACTTTACCGACAGCTTCCGTCTGATCAAGTAAGACGGAAAAGCAAAAGCCGAGCCGATACGCGTTTTTTGCGTACCGACTCGGTTTTTTTGTATGTATTCGCTCTCACAGATGCGCCAGCTTCTCGGGGAGGGTGCGGTAATCGTCGATGAAGATGTAGTCCATTCCGCCAAGGCGTACGTGACTGTCACCGCCGCCGTCGCCGAAGTCGTCACCTACAAAGAGGATCTCGTCCTTTTCGTAGCCGTTCTCTGCGGCATACTGCATGATGGCATCGTACTTGTTGAAGCGCTTCTCGGAGAAATCGAAGGAGGAGGAGCCGCCGATGAAGACGGTGTACTGCTCTCCAAAGATCTCCAGAACCTCGGGATAGAGGACCTTGCGTTTTTCGCGCGTGGGGTCAAAGGCAACCTTGTCGGCAATGTCGGCCTGCGTGCCGAGCAGAGGGAAGGTCACCATGCCGCTGGCGTGAAATTCCACGCCCTTTCCCTTGAATTCGGTATAGCCGTATTTTTCACGGAGGTATTGGATCTTTTCCAGGAAGAAGTCCTGATCCACGGGGCAGACCTCCTCACGGACGAGAACAAACTCGCCGTTGATCATTTTGCTCTCCTGCATACCGTAGTTGCCGAGAATATCGATGGGGTAGCCCTCCATCTGGTCGTAGATGCGGTGCGCGCCACCGGCTCCAACCATCAGGAGCTTGTACTTTTCGTTGAGGCGGTCGAGGACCGCGCGGTTTTCGGAGGTCATGGGGGAGCGGTGCTGGGTCAGCGTGCCGTCCAGATCAAAGCAGATCAGTTTTTTCATGGTGGGCCCTTCCTTTGATGGGATCGAAATAGATGAATTTATTATAGCGCATCCAGAACAAAATGTCAAGAGCAGACGGCTTTTTTTGCCAGATTTGCCCTCCCACCCATTGCGTGCGAAGGGACTTGACTTTTTGCGCGGAGTGTGCTATACTGTCCGTAACCGATTTGGAAAGGAGTGCCATGCGTGAAATATTCGATTCTTGCCCTCTGCCTGTTGCTTTTGCTTACGTTGGCCTCCTGCATCCGTCTGGAGGATGAACCGAAGGATCCGGTGTCCGATACGCAAGGGATGACCGAAAGCGAGCCGGAGCCTGTAACCGAGCCGGATACGCGGCCGGAGGAGGATACGCAGCCCGAGGAGGATACGCTTCCGAACGAGGCGGATCCCGACCACACCAAACGGTATTGAAAAGGATTTTTTGAAGAAAGAAGCACCACCCATGCAAAAAAACGCATCGGCGGTGCTTTTTTGTACGCCTCTTCTTCCGCACGTGCAGGACAGGGCGCGCAGTCTTTGGAAAAATTCAAAAAAATTGCGGTTTCTGTTGACATTCCTGCCATCTTATGCTATAATTTGAGAACGGTTCTCAAATTGAAACAGAAAAAGGGAAAAGGAATGACAAAACAGTATTATCACACACGCGGCAGGGAAGCGCTGATCGCCTATCTGCGCGAGCATCCCGACTGTCAGTTCTGCGCAGAGGAGCTTTGCCAAGCGATCAACGAACAGACAAGCACGGGCAAAAGCACGGTCTACCGTCACTTGACGCAGCTCTGTCGGGAGGACGCCGTCCGTCGCTTCCGAAGCGAGGAGCGGGGCTGCAACGTTTACCAATACGTTGGAGAGGGCTGTGACTGCAGATTGCATTTTCACGAGAAGTGCCTGCGTTGCGGCAGGATCGAGCATCTGGACTGCCACGGCTCCTCGGAGTTTGCCGCACACCTGCGCGCAGAGCACGGATTCGTCGTGGATTGCGGACAATCCATCCTCTACGGCCTTTGTGCGGAATGCTACGCCAAGGCAGAGGGAGGGAATGCCCATGCATAACGTGCTCCATCTGCTCTCCCACGCCACGCTTCATACGCTTGGAGAGGTTGGCCGTCTGATCCCCTTTCTCTTCCTTTCTTACTTGCTGATGGAATTTATGGAGCACCGCTCCGGAAATCTGGCGGAGAATTGGCTTCGCGGATCGGGACGGGTCGGCCCCTTGGTGGGCGGCGTGCTTGGAATGCTTCCCCAGTGCGGATTTTCGACGATGGCCACGGGACTTTATGCGGGCAGAATCCTGACGGTGGGAACGCTGATCGCGGTGTATCTCTCCACCTCGGACGAGATGCTTGCCATTCTGATCTCTCATACCGTTCCCGTTCCCTTCATTTTCAAGATCCTCGGCGTCAAGCTTGCCGTGGGTGTCCTGGCGGGATTTTTCGTGGATGCGGTCTTCCGTCTTCTGCGCCGCCGCCGTTCTGCGCTTGCGCCCACGCCGCAGATCGAAGAGCTTTGCGAGCGCGAGCATTGCAAATGCGGCGAGCATTTTCTGCTTTCCACCGTCAAGCACACGGCCAAAACGCTTCTCTTTATTTTTTTGGTCACCTTCCTGCTCAATCTGGCGGTGGAGGCGATCGGGGAAGAACGCCTGGGCGCGCTTCTATTGAACCGTCCCGTTCTTGGCAACCTTTTGGCCGCATTCTTTGGACTGATCCCGAACTGCGCCCCCTCGGTCATTCTGACCGAGCTGCATCTGGGCGGCGTGCTGAGCATCGGCGCGATGCTCTCGGGCCTTCTGGTCAACGCAGGCGTTGGCACGGCGCTGCTTCTGCGCACCAACCGCCCCATAAGGGATTCGCTCCGCATCCTGCTGATCCTGCTTTGCATCGGCGCTGCGGTGGGGATCCTGATCGACCTGACCCCGCTCGCCGCATTCCTTTCGCGGTAATCCGATCACAGCAAAAGAACACTTCGGCTGCGGGTGTGTACGCTTGCTATATGATCGGCCGACAGAAAAAATTCTATTCCGCATAAATTTATGCCGCAAAATGGAGAACACTGGTGAAAGAAGTCATTGAACATTACAACAAACTAATTGATGAAAACAATGACCCTGCCCGTGATCCTAAACCGTTGAGGGAATATATGGACAAGTGGGACGGACAGAGGTTTATTGAGAGTATGCAGCTTGACAAGAGCAAATCTGTTTTGGAAATCGGAATTGGAACAGGGCGAATTGCTGTAAAGGTTGCACCAAACTGTAAAAGCCTGTGTGGCATAGATATTTCCGAAAAGACGATCCAGCGAGCGGCCGAAAATCTATCCATGTATCAAAATATAAAGCTTATCTGCGATGATTTTATGTCTTGCAAATTGGAAGCAGATTTTGATGTAATCTACTCGTCATTGACCTTTATGCACATACAGGACAAATTATCGGCGATACAAAAAGTTGCTGCTTTATTGTCCAATAACGGTCTTTTCGTTTTATCGATTGATAAAAATCAGAATGAGTATATCGACATGGGTGATCGAAAGGTAAAAATATATCCCGACAACCCCAACGATATTCGTAGCTATCTTTCGGCATCAAAGCTGAAACTCATAGATGAATTTGAAACAGACCACGCATACGTAACGGTTAGCAGGAAAGCCTCCCTTAGTGTATTCATTTGCTTCGCAAATCGGGAGGTGGCGCGCGGCAGCGCGACGGAGGGATTGTAAAGGTGAAGCTTCTGCTGAAAACAATCCCTCAGTCACCTTCGCTGACAGCTCCCTTTGCACAAGGGAGCCTTTTTTATGTTCCCTTATGCTTTATCCTTTTCCTGACCGGGGCTGTATTTGTATCCGCCAATAGAAAACACACGGCATACCTCTTTCGAGGTATGCCGTGTGTTTCTAAAACCGTCTGTTAGCGGGCTACGCGAATCTGATACGGTCTTTTATTTGTGCAAATCAGTTTGCGTCGAAGTTGAGCTGGTTGTAGACCTTGCCGTCTTCGGTTCTGACGGCCAGGACGCAGCCCTTCCAGTGGTCCTTGCTGTTCCAGTTGCAGGGAGCGATCTCGATGGTCACGGTCTGACCGACGAACTGCTTGAGCAGAGGATCGTACTGACCCGCGCCGCTGCAATAGAGCGAGACGTAGGTGTTGCTCGTGGTGGAGTAGAGAGCGTAGTTGGTGGAGTAAGCATTTCCGGTGCGCTCGATGCGGACGGTCAGAACGTAAACGGAGGTGGAGTAGTCCACGGTCTTGTCAAGCTCGTAGAATTCCTCAACCGTGGAGTCGGTGAT
>JAFOGE010000163.1 GCA_017386965.1 Clostridia bacterium | reverse complement strand
GGTCTTCAGATCGTTGCCTGCGGGTGCGGAGATAACGCACTTCTTTGCGCCTGCGTTGATGTGAGCCATGGACTTTGCCTTAGAGGTGTAGAAGCCGGTGCACTCGAGAACAACGTCGATCTTCAGCTTCTTCCAAGGAAGATTTGCAGCGTCCTTCTCGGCATAGATCTTGATGGTCTTGCCGTCAACGGTGATGGTGCCTTCCTCGTCATTTGCGGAAACCTCGTGGTTGTATCTGCCCTGTGCAGAGTCGTACTTGAGCAGGTGAGCCAGCATGGAGGGCTGGGTAAGGTCGTTGATTGCAACTACCTGATAGCCCTTTGCGCCGAACATCTGACGGAATGCCAGACGGCCAATGCGGCCAAAGCCATTGATCGCAACTTTTACGTTTGCCATTGGAATGATCCTCCGTGTTTATATTTTTTGTTGTCTTGATCGGAAAGGTGGACCTTTCCATACATCATATATTTTAACTCATTTTCTTCAAATATACAAGAGGTTTGCCGAAAATTTATCAATTTTGTAACATTCCATTGATAATATCGAAAAAAACGCAGTGATTTGTGTGCATTCTGCGACATTATTTTGTTCTTTTTGAGCTGAAAACGGGAAGCGCGCCTTGACACCGCGCATTGCGCGTGCTATAATAATACCATCCATTGGATTTTGATCGCGGAGGAAGAAAAAATGAGAAGCATAAGAATCCGAATGATTGCCTCTTGTCTGGTGTTGGCACTGTCGTTGCTGATGCTGGTGGGCTGCAACGGAAAGCAAGAACAGGAAAAGATCATTGCGATCAAGGACATCCTTTTTGGCGAGGACATGGTTACCGTGGTCTACGAGGACGAATATGCGCTTTCTCTGCCCGTGGAGCAGCTTCTTGCAGATCCGCTGGTTTACGGCACCGTGACACTGATGATGGGGGGCGACCTTGAAGGCTCGGATGGAACGGTAGAGGCAGAAACCTCTCAGCCCGACGTGGAAAGTGATACCGGTGTCCCCGATGAAAGCGTTCCCGATGTCAGCAGCGAAACCGCAAGCGAGCCGTATACCACGGCGACAGAGAAGGAAACGGATGAAGTGCAAACCGGCGTTGTGTCTATGGGAGGGGTGAAATTCCTTTCCTGTGGGGTGCGCGTCATGGGAACGACATCCATAGATGAGAAATTTGTTTACGTTGGCGGAGATGCCGGCCTTGGAAGCGGTGGATTCGCAAACATCACCGTAGGTACCGGCACAAGCTCCGGCACGATGCTCTCCCCGGGCTCGGATGTGGGATCCATAATGGGGATAACTGCGCTCTTCAATAGCAGTTATATCGAGATCAACGGCAAGAAGTATGCGACGTATGATACCGATTCCCGCTTCGCGGACTTCTTTGCGGCGCGTCTGACGGAGGTAACCGTCAAGGGGGCCATGGAATCCTCCGAGAGCGATGGAATCCCCAATGCGGTTGATCGTATTCTTTCGGGCGGTTTTGCGAATATGAAGCGGTTGGAGAAGGTAACGTTGCCCGATACGCTGAAGCAAATTGAGTCGAAGGCGTTTCTCAACTGCGAGGCATTGAAGGACATCTTCTTTACGGGCACTGTGGAGCAGTGGAAGGCCATCCGTAAAAGTGCGAATTGGAATGAGGGTACGGGAGATTACACCGTACATTGCGCGGACGGGGATCTTTTGAAGAGTGAGGATACGCTTCCCTCCGTGGACGACGAAAAGAAGTAATTCGATCAAGCAACTGTAGAATTGGAAATGACGGCGTACCGTAAGGCATACCGTCATTCCTTTTTTTCTCGATAAAGCGCCCCGTGGAGCAAAGACGGCAGATGCCGCAAGCGCTCGGGCTGGCACAGCATCCGCCATGCCCATTCCAGTCCCACGGCACGGAAGGGTCGCGGCGCACGTCGAACCCTCCCTGCCCAAACGTCCAAGCTTCCCCCAAGCCCCGCCGCAACCCGCACGCCCGCCAGTGCATCTCGGTTCTCCAGGATCCAGCGCTCCTGCAGGGGAAAGCCAAGACAGACCAGCAAAATATCGGTCCTGCGACGGCGAATGCGGTCCAGGATGGCTTCGTTTTCCGCTCCCTCTCGGTCAAAATAACCGTTTTGTACCCCGCAGATCCGTAGGCGCGGATGGGTGCGCAGAAGCCGCTCGGAGGCGCGCAGAGCGATCCCCTCCCTTCCCCCGAGAAGGAAGACACGAAGCCCTCGCCTTTCCGCCTCGTCAAGCAAATCCTCACCAAAGTCGATCCCCGCGATCCGCTCCGGGAGAGGCGTTCCATGCCGCTTTGCCAAGCGCAAAACGCCCGCTCCGTCCGGCAGCGAAAGATCGGCCGAACAGAGCAGCCTTCGCAGCTCTGCATCCCGCCGGCAAGCCTGCAGCATCAACAGATTTGGCGTAATAACGCAGGTCAAGTCCTCGCCGTCCAAGGCTCTGCCGAGTGCCTCCCTTCTCCAAAGCGCGTCGATCCGCACACCGCATAGGTAGATCTCCCCCATCTCTTTCCCCTCATTTCTCAAAAAAATCTTGACATTTGCTGATCCTTGCGTTATAATTAGTATTATGTAATATTATGCTTTTATGCAGACATCACCGCCAAGGAAAAGAAGAGGTTTGTTATGGCAAAGAACAATGCAAAAATGGTAGAGCAGATCACGTCAATGGACGTGGATTTTGCGCAGTGGTACACCGATGTGGTCAAGAAGGCCGAGCTGGTGGACTATTCCGGCGTAAAGGGATGCATGATCATCCGTCCCTACGGCTATGCGATCTGGGAGAACATCCAGAGGGATCTGGATGCCCGCTTTAAGGAGCTGGGACATGAGAACGTCTATATGCCCATGTTCATCCCCGAGAGCCTCCTGCAAAAAGAGAAGGATCACGTGGAGGGCTTTGCTCCCGAGTGCGCTTGGGTAACGATCGGCGGAGAGAACAAGCTCTCCGAGCGTCTTTGCGTTCGTCCGACCTCCGAAACGCTCTTCTGCGAGCATTTCCGCAACATCATCCAGTCCTACCGCGACCTGCCCAAGCTCTATAACCAGTGGTGTAACGTGGTACGTTGGGAAAAGACCACCCGTCCCTTCCTGCGCACCTCCGAGTTCCTCTGGCAGGAGGGACATACCATGCACGAAACCGCCGAGGAGGCACGCGAGGAAAACTTGCAGATGCTGAAGGTGTACGAGGACTTCTACGCCGAGTCGCTGGCCATCCCCGCATACACGGGACGCAAGACCGAAAAGGAAAAGTTTGCGGGAGCCGAGGAAACCTACACCATTGAGCCTATGATGCACAACGGTGTGGCACTCCAGGGAGGCACCACGCACTACTTTGGCGACGGCTTTGCAAAGGCCTTCGACATCACCTTCACCGCGCGCGACAACACGCAAAAATATCCGCACCAGACCTCCTGGGGCGTTTCCACCCGTATGATCGGCGCCATCATCATGACGCACGGCGACGATAACGGTCTGATTCTTCCTCCCCGCATCGCTCCCATCCAGCTGGCCATCATTCCCGTTGCCCAGCACAAGGAGGGCGTACTGGAGAAGGCGGGCGAGATCAAGCGTGAGCTTTCCAAGCGCTTCCGCGTTAAGCTCGATGACAGTGAGAACTCCACCGGATGGAAGTTCAGCCAGTACGAGATGCAGGGCGTTCCGCTCCGCTTGGAGATCGGTCCGCGCGACATTGAGAACAACTCCTGCGTCCTGGTCAGCCGCGTCACCCGCGAGAAAACCTTCGTATCCCTGGACAATCTTGCCGAGGAGGTCGAGAAGGCCCTGCAGAAGGTCCACGACGAGCTGTATCAGCGCGCACTGGAAAACCGCACGAGCCGCACCTATGAGGCACACTCCAGAGAGGAATTTCTGGAGATCGCACGGGAGAAGTCCGGCTATATCAAGGCAATGTGGTGCGGCGAAACCGCCTGCGAGGAGGAGATCAAGGACGTTACCGGCGGCGTAAAGTCCCGTTGCATCCCCTTCGTAGAGGATCACCTCTCTGACGTTTGCGCCTGCTGCGGCAAGCCCGCGCGCCATATGGTCATCTGGGGCAGACAGTATTAAACAAGCATGAGGGGAGCTTCCGAGAACGAAGTTCCCCTTCTTTTCCCCGTCGATAGTGAAAAAGAAAGGAGCTTGCCTATGGAAAAGGCGTGGAATCTTGTAAAATCCGTTATCCGCAATCTGGACCCCGTGCTGTTTTCCTCTGCCACGCTCCTCTCCCTGATCAGCATCGTCACCGTGTACGGAGCCGTGGACAATTTTGGAATGTCCAAGCTGAAGATGCAGATCTTCATCTTCTTTCTCGGTCTGATCGTAACGGCAGTCATCGCGAGTGTGGACTATCACGTGATTGTGGATAAGCTTTGGCTCCCTATGCTCATCGGCTCGGTCCTGCTGCTCGCTCTGACGCTACTTCTTGGTGAAAGCGGCGCCAACATGGAAACCTCCAACCGCAGCTGGCTTCGCATTCCCGGCATCGGCATGATGATCCAGCCCTCGGAGTTCGTCAAATTCACCTTTATCTGTACCTTCTCAAAGCATCTCTTTACCGTGAGGGACAAGATCAACCGTCCCTTAACGCTCCTGCCCCTGATGGGGCACGCCCTCCTGATCATCGGTCTGATCCTGCTCTCGGGGGATCTTGGCGTTGCCCTCATCTATGCGGGGATTCTCATGGTGATGCTCTTTTGTGCGGGACTGCATCCCGGTTATTTTGCGGGTGCGGCTGCACTGGTCCTCCTGCTTGCCCCCTATATCTGGGAGCATCTGGCCGAATATCAGCAGCAGCGCATCATCGTTGGCTTCAACCCGGAGCTGGATCCCTTGGGAAAGGGAATGCAATCCCTGCTCAGCCGTGACGCCATCGCGGCAGGCGGCTTCTTCGGCGTGGGGCTGATGACGGGAGGACGCTACGAGGTCCTTCCCGCCTCACACACCGACTTTATTTACGCAACGGTGTGCGAGAAATTCGGATTCCTCGGAGGAGGAATTGTTCTGATCCTCTTTATGGTGATGGTCGTGCGCATCTTCATGATCGCGCGCATGGCATCCCGCTCCGACTACGGTGGACTGATCTGCGTGGGCGTGGGAGGAATGCTGATCGTACAGATCCTGCTCAATATCGGAATGTGCTTCGCTATGCTCCCGGTAATCGGCATCACCCTGCCCTTCCTCTCCTGCGGCGGCTCCTCCATGCTCGCGATCTATATGATGTTTGGAATGCTGCACAACGTCTTCTCGCATTCCAAGGCCGTACGCGATGCCGTAACGCCCGGAAATTTTGATATTGATATTTCCCTGCTTCATACATAAAGCGCCTCACAGATTCATATATTGGACCAGAAATATATGGATCGGAGGCGCTCTATGTTTATCTATTCCCTACGTGCAAGCACTGTAAAGATGGTCGGCGTGATCTGCGCGGCCCTCACCGTTCTGATCACCCTGATTGCGTTTGTCCCCACCTACGCCATCTCCTCGCAGACCTCGGCCAACGCAGGAGATACCGAGGTCAATTATTCCTATGAGAAGGTCAAAGGCGCGGAGGACGCCGCCACCTTCCTCTCGCAGTTCGGCTGGAAGGTCGATCCGTCGCCTGTGGAGGTCAAAACGGTGACCGTTCCAAAGGAATTCGACAAGATCTACGCCGCCTACAACGAGCTGCAGAAGGAGCAGGGCCTCAATCTTACCAAATACAAGGGAAAGGACGTAACGCGCTATACCTTCTCCGTGACCAATTATAAGGACTATGAAGGCACGGTCTATGCCAACGTCTTAGTCTATCGAAACCGTGTCATCGGAGGCGACATCTGCTCCGCGGACGTTTCCGGATTTGTGCACGGCTTTGAGGGATAAGCAAAAAGTCATGACCACCGGCCCCGCCGCCGGTTTTCGTGATACAAGAAGAGGGCCTCCACCGCAGAAAGCGGTGGAGGCCCCTTTTTCGGGCTTTGCCGGAAATTAGTTTGCGTAGTATGCGATGGAATCGATCATTGCTCTGCAAGCACCTTCAACAGTTGCCAGAGTAACCGTCTTGGTAGCAGAAGTATCAACGGTGATCTCGAAGTAGGAGCCATCGTTGGACTTGTTTGCAGAAATGTCATACTCGGTTCCGTTTACGGTTACCTTCGCAGCATTTGCCTTGTAAGCAGCAACGCGAATGACAACCTTGTTGACACCGTCAGCAACGGTGAAGGAAAGGGTTGCAGTCTTGCTGGAGGTGCCGAGCTTGATGCAGGAGTTGCCCGTTGCATCGAAAGCGGGACCGTAAACCTTGCTCATGCCGGTCAGTGCGAGGGTGTACTCGCCTGCGGTGTACTGAGCCTCAGCGCCAAGATCCTGGCCGTCAACGTGTGCAGCATCGCCGTTGTCGCCAAAGGTGAAGGTTGCCAGAGCATCGCCTGCGGGAACGGAGGGAGTGGGAGTTTCGCCGCCTTCGCCACCTTCGCCGCCTTCGCCGCCCTCAGGGGTAGCAGGGGTGTGCGTGGTGATCCAGCCGTTCTTCATCTGCGCGCCGCCGTTGTACTGGCCGAGAATGCCAAGCACGGTGATGGTGTCGCCAACTGCGGGCTGCGTGGTCAGAGCGTCAAAGCGGGTTGCGCCGTCTGCAGAATACAGACCGTAGATGTAGAAGGTGTTGCCCTTCTCGTCCTGAATATAAACGTTGCCGTACTTCGCGTTTGCGATCTCTTTGATCACGCCGGTAACCGTGTACTTATCAGTGGTGTACTTGTTGTGACCCTGTGCCAGACCGATTGCGTTTGCACCGGGCAGAGCGATCGCACCGTTTGCCTCGGGCAGCTGGCTGACGAGCCAAGCGTTCTTCATCTGTGCGTTGCCGTTGTACTGACCCAGAGCACCGTAAACGGTGATGGTATCGCCGACTGCGGGCTTGGTGGTCAGAGCGTCAAAGCGGGTTGCGCCGTCTGCAGAGTACACACCGTAAACGTAGAAGAGGTCGCCGTTTGCGTTCTTGATGTAGAGGTTGCCGTAGGTCTCGTTCTTGATCTCGGTGATCT
>JAFOGE010000162.1 GCA_017386965.1 Clostridia bacterium | reverse complement strand
GGTACCGCTCTACTATGAAACGGTCCTTTCCTACCAGTACCTCAAGGACGAGGATTCCATCGAGATGCTGCATCTCATGCACGACAACATGATCTTTGACCTCGGCGTGCTGCATTCGCCGGTCAGCGGCGTTGTAGGAGATGCGATCCTGGATCCCACAGGGCCCTCTCTTTCCACCGCCTTCGGGGAGATCGAGGAGGCGGCACGCTTGGAGCTCTATGAAACATGGAACAAGCTGGACGAGGGTCTTCCGGAGGAATGATCCCGATGGCAATTTTGAAAAGCACCCCTTGACAAAAGGGGTGCTTTTTCTCTATAATAGAGGTATACTGTATCAAAATGGAGGATCTCCTATGAAAAAGCTGCTGCTTCGCGCCCTTTTGCTGGTTCTGGCGCTTCTGATGGTCATTCCCTTTGCGGGATGCCAAGAAACACCAAAGCCGCAGGAAACCAATCCTGTAACCGATCCTGCGACCGATCCGACCGATACCGATCCCGCAGGAACCGCGCCGACCGAAACCGAGCCCGCGGAGAAGATTCCTGATCTTCCTGCGCGGAATTACAACAACGAGGAGTTTATCATTCTGACCCGTGCGCAGATCGAGCATCTGGAAACGCTTTGGGTGAAGGAGATTACAGACAAATCCTCCTCCTTGCATCGCGCCATCTATCAGCGCTTGAAGAATATTGGATATCAATACGGCATTCTGTTCGACGTAAGGATCGAGGATCCTTCTTATGTTGTTTCTACGAACGTAAAGGCCGGGCAGGATATCTTTGATCTGGTTTCCGACCACGGCAACAAGCAATTTTCCAATGCGATCAATGGATATTACTACGATTGGAACGATCTGCCCTACGTGGATCTTGAGGCCGATTGGTGGAGCCGGGAGGCCGTGCGCGAGTTCACCACCATGGGCGGCAAATTCTTCACGGGCTTTGGCGACATCGGCTACATGAGCGTCGGCTCTGCCGGATGCCTTTTCTTCGACCGCGACCGCATCAAGGACGTCATTGGTCTGGAGTCCCCCTACGCGCTTGTGGACAACAACCAGTGGACCTTTGAGGCCTTTGAGGAGTACGTGCTGACGTTGGATTCCAACATGGACGGCGGTGACGGAACGGGCAAGCTGGAAACCGACACCTTTGCCTACGTTACCGGCAACTATCTTGGAACCTCGCACTATTTTCACGCAACGGGTGCGCGTATTGTATCACGAAAGAACGGGGATTGGAAAATCACCGTGGATACCGATAATACCAACACCGCCGCAATGGAGATGCGCGATCTGGTCGTCCGTTCGGGTGCCGTCGGCTTTATCAGTGCCTTCGATTATTCGCCCACGCGCGACGCCTTCATGCAGGGCCGCGCGGCCTTCGTTTCGGCATTGGCCAACGATGCCATCTTCTTTGCCGATTCGGATATTCGATACGGCATTCTGCCCTTTCCCAAGTTTACCTCCCGTGTCAAGGGCTATCCCTCCATCGTGTCTGCGGGAACCAGCATCTATACCGTCATGCGCAACATCTCCGCAGAGAACGCCGAGCGCATTTCCATCGTCCTTGAGGAGATGGCCTACGACGGCTACAAGACGATCATGCCCCTGTACTTTGATGTCGTGCTATCCTATCAGGTCTTGCAGGATGAGGACTCCCTGCGGATGCTGCACATCATCCGCGACAACCTTGTGCTGGATATCGGCGCCTTTCTGGGGATCGCGGGCAATGTGATCATTGATGCCGTGGTATCCACCGAGGGCTCCTCGATTGCGCAGCTCTATGGAGAGATCGAGTCCGCCGCACAGGAAAAGCTTGCAGCGTGGCGGGATCTGGATGTGGCTTTGGGGGTATCCGAAGGATCCTGATGCCGATTTGCTCTTCCGAATCACCCTCGCATCCCCAAGGGAATTTCCACGTTGGAGCTTCCCTTGGGGATCGCTTTTTTTCGGCCGCTTTCCTTCACTTTCCTGCAAAAAACAGTTGACTTTTTCTTCAAAATGGGTTACAATAAATATATATGCCATTTTTTGAAGGGAGGCGCCGATATGATCCGAAGCATGACCGGCTTTGGCCGATGCCGTGACACCGTCGAGGGGCTCGACGTGACCGTTGAGATCAAGTCTGTCAACAGCCGCTATCTCGATTGTACGGCCAAGATCAGCCGTTCCTATGCCTATTTAGAGGAGCGCGTCAAGCCCTATCTGCAAAGCCGCGGTATCTCGCGCGGAAAGGTGGACGTCTATATTTCCATCGAGGCGCTGGACGCGGGAGAGATCGAGATCGCGCTGGACGAGAGCTATCTTCGCAGCTATCTTGCCGCGCTGGACGAGCTGGCGCGCGTCAGCGGAGTGCGGGATGACCGCTCGCTGATGAGCCTTGCGCGCAATCAGGAGCTGTTCCGCATCAAGCGTCCTGAGGAGGACGTCGAGCGGGATTGGGCGCGCGTGCGTTCGGTTCTGGAGAAGGCCGTGGATTCCTTCCTTTTGGGCAAGCAGCGCGAGGGCGAGAGCCTTGTGCGTGACATCACCGCCAAAATGGAGCGCATCCGCGAGGCGGTGGAGCGGATCGAAGCGCTTTCGGCGGAGGACGTTTCCTCCTACCGCGAGCGTCTGGCTTCGCGCATTCGCGAGGCCCTTGCCGACAATCAGATCACACCGGACGAAACCCGACTGCTTACCGAGTGTGCCATTCACGCCGACAAGGTTGCGGTGGATGAGGAGCTGGTGCGTCTGCGCACGCATCTGGATTCCTTCCGCGAGATCCTGCGCGGCGAGGAGGCCGTTGGCCGAAAGCTGGATTTTCTGATGCAGGAGATCAACCGCGAGATCAACACCACGGGATCGAAGTGCAACAAGGCCGAGATCGCACGCATTGTTGTGGACGTAAAATGCGAGCTGGAGAAGATCCGCGAGCAGATCCAGAATCTGGAGTAAAGCGCAACCGCAAAGGAGAAAGGCAAACATATGAAGTTTATCAACGTAGGATTTGGAAACATGGTGGCCGTGGATCGCGTGGTGGCGCTTGCCAATCCCGATTCCGCCCCCATCAAAAGACTCATTCAGGACTCCAAGGATGACGGCCGCGCCATTGACGTCACCTGCGGACGCCGCACCCGCGCGGTGATCATTACCGATTCCGAGCACGTGATCCTTTCCGCGATCCAAGCAGAAACCATCGCCAACCGCCTGGATAACAGCGCCGACGATATGGAGCTGGATCCCGAGGAGGAGCTTTGAGAGCACCTTGCCGTAAGACGAGAAAGAGAGGAACGTGAGTATGGAAAAAGGACTGATGCTGGTGGTTTCCGGCCCTGCCGGAAGCGGCAAGGGTACGGTGAACGGACGTCTTTCAAAGATGGATGGCTACGCCTTTTCGGTGTCCGCCACCACGCGAGCGCCCCGTCCCGGAGAGGTGGACGGTGTCAATTACCACTTCATCTCCCGCGAGGAGTTTGAGGAGCGCATCGCAAGAGGGGATATGCTGGAGCATACCTCCTATTGCGGCAACTATTACGGTACGCCCTTGAAGGAGGCTCTCGAGGTGCTGGAGGAGGGCAAGAACCTCATCCTGGAGATTGAGGTCGAGGGCGCGATGAATGTCAAGCGCCTCTATCCCGAGGCGGTGCTGATCATGCTTCTTCCCCCCACCTTTGCGGTGCAGGAGTGGAGATTGCGCCACCGGGGAACCGAAACCGAGGAGGTTATCCAAAGGCGCCTGGCTCGCACGCGCGAGGAGCTGGAGCTTTTGGGAGAGTACGATTACATCGTCTATAACCGTCCCGACTGCGCAGAGGACTGCGTGGAGGACATTCGGGCCATCGTTCGGGCAGAGCGATGCTCGCTTCGCCGTCACCCCAACGCCAAGAAGGCTTATTTTGAGCAGGATTGAGCGGGGCGGAATGAACGCGGCGACTTTTGAGTAGAATCAAAACAGAAGAAGATATTTGTGCAATCATTTGGCAAAAAAGGAGAAAAAAGAATGCTGTATCCCACCATTGAAGAATTGACGCAGGGCAAATGCAACCGCTATGAGCTGGCACTGGCTACCGCAAAGTGTGCAAGACTGGTGACGGATGAGTACGTCCGTCAGCACGATGCCGCCGAAAAATCCCAGACCGGCAACAAGGAAACCGACCGTCCCATCAACACCATGATTGATCGGGAGCTTCGCGACGAGAAGGCGGTCAAGGTTGCGGTCAACCATCTGTACGCGGGCCGCTACGTGATCGACCTGAACACCGAGGAGTGCGAGGCCGAGGCCGAGAACAAGGCCGAGTAAGGGGCGACGCCTGTGGCAATGAGGAAAGAATATTGCGCGGGTGTTTGCCTGCTTGATAATCCCTTTCCCATCGACGGTATTTACGACTATTGGATCCCCCCGGAGCTGGAGCAGGACGTAAGGGTGGGCGTGTTCGTCACGGTCCCCTTCGGCGTTGCCAACCACCGCAGGCTTGGTCTTGTAATGGAGGTGCGCAACGAAACGGCCTATGCGGATCTGAAGCCCATCTTCGCGGTCTGCCCCGAGCAGATGGCGCTGGATGAGGAGATGATGGGGCTTTGCCGCTTCCTCAAAACGCGGATCCTGTGTTCCACGGGGGACGCCGTTCGGGCAATGATCCCCTCCGCTGCGCTGTCCCGTCTGGTCACGCTCTACGTCGCGGATCCCGAGCATATTCCGACTGCTGAATCCGACGACGTCCAATCGTCGGATTTGTTCGTATATACCTTTGTCAAGGAAAGAGGAGAGGCGGCGTTTTCTCTCCTGTCCGAGCGCTTTGGAATCGGTGCGGCAAAGCAGCTCAAGCGTCTTTGCGATGCGGGATACCTGCATAAGCGGACGGTTCTGAAGGATGCCTCGCAGGGAAAGACCGAGCGCTTCTATGCCACCGCACTCTCCCGTGAGGATTGCTTCGCGCTTCTGGACGGCGACCCCGTCAAGGGGATCCGCATCACGGGGGATGCGCAAAAGCGCGTTCTGACCGTGCTTCTGGAGAGCGAATGTCCTCTGACGGCGGCCGAATTGCGGCGGCAGGCAGAGGTCACGGATTCCCCTCTGCAGACGTTGGTCAAGAAGGGGATCCTTGCGACCGAGGAGAAGCGGATCGACCGCAACCCTTACGCCGCAGCCGCGCAGGCGGTCGCGAAAGGGACACCGCTGGTCCTTTCTGCGGAGCAACGGGCGGCGGCGGACAGGCTGATCGCGCTTGCGCGCGACAAGGATGCCAAGGCCGCGCTTTTGCACGGTGTTACGGGAAGCGGAAAGACCTCGGTTATGATCGAGCTGATCGACCGTCTTTTGGAGGATGGGAAGGGCGTGATCCTGCTGCTTCCCGAGATTGCACTGACACCGCAATCGGTTGCCATCTTCTGCGCACGCTATGGCGAGCGCGTGGCCGTGATCCACTCCGCGCTCTCCCAAGGAGAGCGATACGATGCCTATTGCCGCATTCGGGACGGACGGGCCGACGTCGTCATCGGAACGCGGTCAGCCGTCTTCTCGCCCGTGCGGAATCTTGGTGCGATCATCATTGACGAGGAGCAGGAGCATACCTACAAATCCGATCAAAATCCCAAATATCACGCGCGTGACGTGGCGCGCTTCCGTTGCGCCCACAACAAGGCACTGATGCTTCTGGCATCGGCCACGCCCTCGCTCGAAAGCTACCACAAGGCGAAGGAGGGGATCTACACCCTCGTCACCCTCAAGGAGCGCTATTGCGGCGCGAAGCTGCCGAGCGTAGAGGTTACCGATATGCGAAGAGAGGCGGGAGGAGGCGTTCTTTCCCCCTTGGGAGAGCATCTGGCAAGCGAGCTTTGCCGCGTAACCGAGGCGGGGGAGCAATCCATTCTGTTCCTCAACCGCAGAGGGTATAACCATTTCGTCAGCTGTCGCTCCTGCGGAGAGGCCTTGACCTGTCCGCGCTGCTCGGTGGCTTTGACCTATCATACCCGCAAGGGCAACTACCGCGAGGGGGGACTGGTCTGCCATTGGTGCGGACATCGCGCCCCGCTCCCCACCGAATGTCCCGCCTGCCACTCGCCGCACCTGGCGCGGCAGGGCTTTGGAACGCAGAGGGTGGAGGAGGAGCTGGAGGCACTTTTGCCAAAGGCGCGCGTTCTGCGGATGGATACCGACACGGCATCCGCCAAGTTTTCCTATGACCGTATGCTCGGCGCCTTTCGCGCACACGAGGCAGACGTTCTGCTCGGCACGCAGATGGTCACAAAGGGACATGATTTTCCGGACGTCACGCTCGTCGGTGTCCTGATGGCGGATTCCTCGCTGTACCTGGACGATTACCGCGCGGCAGAGCGTACCTTTGCGATGCTCACGCAGGTCATCGGACGCGCGGGACGCGGCAAGAGAGAGGGAAGGGCGATCATTCAGACCACCAATCCCGATAGCGAGATCATCCGTCTTGCCTGCGAGCAGGACTACGAAACCTTTTATGAGAGAGAGATCCGTCTGCGCAGACTTCTGGTCTTTCCGCCCTTCTGCGACATTGCGCTTTTGACGGTGAGCGGTGCCTCCGAGAGCGAGGTGCTGCGCGCCGCAACGCTGCTTTCCGCGATGGTGCAAAAGAAGCATACGGAAAGCTATACGGACGTTGAGCTGGTCGTCTTCGGCCCGTTTGAGGCGCCCGTGTACCGCGTGGACAACAAATACCGCATGCGCATGGTCATCAAATGCAAGCTGACCCGGCGCACGCTGGCACTCTTTGCCGAGATTCTGACCGAATTCTCGATCAAGATCGGCAAGACGATCCATCTTGGCATTGATTTTAATCCGTCGGGACTGTAAGAGATCCGACGGAGGACTGAACCGAAGGAGAAACACAGATATGGCAAAATTAAAGATCGTAAAAATTGGGGATGACACCTTGCGCAAGGTCTGCCGTCCCGTGGACGCCGTCACGCCCCGTATCGTGACGCTGCTGGACGACATGATCGAAACCATGCGCGAGGCCGACGGCGTTGGACTTGCCGCCCCCCAGGTAGGCGTTTTGCGCCGCATTGCGGTGGTCGAGGTCGAGCCGGGCGAGGTGTATGAATTGATCAACCCCAAGATTATTGCCTACGCAGGCGAGCAGCAGGAGCAGGAGGGATGCCTTTCCGTCCCCGGCCGCTGGGGCATCACCAAAAGGCCGAAGCACGTCACCGTTCGCGCCATGAACCGTTTGGGCGAGATCTACGAGGTATCGGGCAGTGATCTTCTGGCCCGCGCCTTCTGTCATGAGATCGACCACTTGGACGGCAAGCTTTTCATAGATGATCTGGTAGAGGAGCTGGGCGAGGAATGAGAATTTTATTTATGGGCACGCCGGATTTTGCCCTCTTTTCCCTGCGCGCGCTGGTCGAGGCAGGGGAGGACGTCGTGGGCGTGGTCACTCAGCCCGACAAGCCCCGTGGGAGAGGATACACGCTGACGCCGCCCCCCGTAAAGGTCTATGCCGAGGAGAAGGGTCTGCCCGTCTATCAGCCAAGGACGCTGCGTGACGAGGCGTTTGCCGCACTTCTTCGAGAGATCGATCCCGAGGTCATCGTGGTGGTGGCATTTGGAAAGATCTTGCCGGTCAACGTACTGGAATATCCCAAATACGGATGCGTCAACGTGCACGGCTCTCTTCTGCCTGCCTACCGTGGTGCCGCGCCCATGCAGAGGGCGATCATCGAGGGATGCACGGAAACGGGCATTACCACGATGTTCATGGCCGAGGGACTGGACACGGGCGATATGCTTCTGAAAAAATCCGTTGCAATCGATTTGCATGATACTTTTGAAACGGTGCATGATAAGCTTGGAGAGTGCGGAGCGGAGCTGCTTCTGCGCACGCTTGCGCTTTTGGAGAAGGGCGAGATCCTGCCCGAGAAGCAGGAGGATGCTCTTGCTACCTATGCCGCAAAGATCGAGAAGGAGGACTGCCTGCTTGATTTTTCAAGGACGGCCAAGGAGGTACACGACCGCATTCGCGGACTTTCCCCCATTCCGCTCTCCTTCACGCACACGCCGGACGGCAAGCTTCTCAAGGTTGTGGCCTCCGATCTTGCGGACGGAAAGGGAAGACCGGGCGAGGTGCTTTCGCTTTCGGGCGGGCGCATCACGGTGGCCTGCGGAGAGGGAGCGGTGGCGCTTTTGAGCGTGCTTCCCGAGGGAAAGAAGAAGATGTCCGCTGCGGACTTTATCAATGGAAGACGCATCTCCGTGGGGGATATGCTCAGTTAAGGAGAAAAAACAGATGCTTTTTGGATGGTTCTATTACGATTGGACGGTGCTGATCCTGCTCCCGGGCATGCTCTTTGCCTTTTGGGCGCAGATGAAGGTCAGCTCCACGTTTGATCGGTATAGCAAGAAGATCTCGCGCACGGGCAGGACGGGAGCGGAGGCGGCAGCCCAGTTGCTTCGTGCAAACGGGGTTTACGACGTACGCGTGGAGCGCGTACGCGGAAATCTGACCGACCATTACGATCCGCGGACGAGGACGCTTCGTCTTTCGGAGAGCGTGCACGATTCGCGCAGCATTGCGGCGATCGGCGTTGCCTGCCACGAGGCGGGGCACGCGCTGCAGCACGCGGAGAAATATTCCTTTTTGCAGCTGCGCATGAGTATGATTCCCGTTTGTCGGATCGGCTCGGGACTGGCGATGCCGCTCTTTCTCATAGGATTGCTGATC
>JAFOGE010000161.1 GCA_017386965.1 Clostridia bacterium | reverse complement strand
TTTGCAAGGGGTTTTGCAAAATTCATATACTTTTCATATTTTGATTTCTTCCGAAAACTTGACCGCATCAGCTTCCCTACCAAGCATCTTCCAAAAGAGAGGAAGCGTTCCATGCAAAATCGCATGCAACGCTTCCATCCAAAAAGCATCCTTGCTTGTTTCCTTCGGAAATTACTTCGCCAATCCCAGCTTTTCCAGCAGCGTCTTCACGGCGCCGTCCATATAGTCGTTTTCCATCAGCTCGATCATGCCGCGGTCCACGAGCGCGGAAAGCTTGGGATCCATGGGAATGCGCGCCAGAAGATCGTAATTGAACTTCTTTGCAACCTCCTCGATGTGGCTCTCACCGAAGACCTTGATTTCCCGTCCGCAATCGGGGCACTTGACGTAGCTCATGTTCTCCACCAGGCCCAGAACGGGAATGTTCATCATGTCTGCCATGTTGGCCGCCTTGCTGACGATCATGGACACCAGCTCCTGAGGGCTGGAAACGATCACGATGCCGTCAAGCGGAAGCGACTGGAAGACCGTCAGCGGAACGTCGCCCGTTCCGGGAGGGCAATCGACCAAAAGAACGTCCACGTTCCAGATGGTGTCCTTCCAGAACTGCTGAACGGTGCTGGCGATCAGCGAGCCTCTCCATACCACGGGCTTGGTTTCATCCCCCAGAAGGAGGTTAACCGACATCATATCAATTCCCGTTGTGGTGGAGGGCGGGATCATGCCGTTCTCATCACCATAAACCTCTACGTTTTTCAGGCCGAAGGACTTGGGAATCGAAGGACCGGTTACGTCCGCATCCAAAATACCTACCTTCAGACCTTCTCTCTGAAGCAATACTGCCAGCATCGAGGTAACGAGCGATTTACCAACGCCACCCTTTCCGCTGACGACTCCGATCACGTGACCAACCTCGCTCAATGCGTTGGCCGGGATCAGAAGACTTTCTTGTTCTCTCGAAGCGCAATTGCTCGCGCAATGGGAGCAATCGTGATTACATTCTGCCATTCTTTATCATCCTCTCTTATTCGACTTTCGCCGTCATTTTTTCTTTAACTTTATTATTATACTCCGCTTTCCCCAAAAAAGCAAGTCCTTTTGGGAAGTTTCTTGCCTATTTCCAGAAATCAAAGATGCGCGCAAGCTCCAGATACCAGCTTTGCAGATACCCTTCCCGGCTCATAAATCCATAGATCAATCCTGCGTTGACGACGACCGAAAGCAGTGCCGCCGCGACAAAGGCATTTTGAAGAATCCTCTGCGTCTGCTTTTCCGCCCTTCGGACAGAAAGGAGAAAGAGGATGGCCATGCCGCCAAGCACCGTCTGCCATGCAAAATCCGTACAGTAGCGAACCGCGTATCCGCTCTCCCAGATCGAGAACAGAATCACGAAGGGTGCCAGAACACAGGTAGGAAGCAGAAGCCAAAGCGCCGCCCGTCTTTCCTTCCTTGTCAAAGCACGCCAAGCGCCGACGATACCAAAATAGCCGAACGTGGGAAGCGCGCGCCAAAGCAATCCGCCGGCGTTGTTGGTGGCAAGGAAATAATATCCGTTGGTGCTGAGAGAGGAATAATTGGAGAAGACGTACGGAAAATCCGGCTTGATCTGCGGAAATGCCAGCAGGAAATTGTAAAAGCCGATCGCCACAAAATCCGTATGATACTGCGAGCGCGTAAAATCGTTGATGGTAAGCGAATACTGGATGCCAAAATCCAGGAAGGATCCAAAGCGCGCGTAATTATAGAGCATCTGTCCCCCACCCAAGATCACATACGGCAAAAGTGCCGCGCAAAGATAGGGGATTGCGCCGCGGATACGCGCCTTCCATCCGAGACATTCCGCCGTGTACTTGAAAAAGCCATAAGCCAAAAAAGGCAAGGATGCCACGCAATAAAGCGCCAAGGTAGGACGGCTGAGCACGGCCAAGGACAGACAGAGCGTTGCGCCGCAAAGCGATGCCAAGCGAATGCTTCCCTCTCCAACCACTCCGGAGCGAAGCAGGAGGAAGAAGCCAAGGCAGGTAAAGAGGAAGCCCGCGGTCTGCGCGATCTCATAAAAGAGAGGCGAGCAGAAATTATACCAAACGCCGCTGCTGCATTGCAGAATGACAAGCGACGCGATCAGTACATTGAGCGGAATGCGGCGGCAGAAGCGCTTTGCAAACTCCAAAAAGAGCAAGGTCAAAAACAGGATCCCGAGTCCTCCAAAGAGGAGAACTGCCTCAGGCGTCGGAAAATAGGCACCCGTCACCAGATGATACGGCAAAAAGAGCAGTAACACGGGAGCAACCCCGTAGTAGGAATAGTATTTTCCTTCAAAGAGCAAATGATCCCAAAGGTAGGATACTCCGGCCGTGCTTCTTTGACTCCAATCATACGGATTTTCCAATGCCAGAAGCTCCTCCGAAGGCTTTTCCAGAAGGGACACCTGCCCTGCCGAAAAGGCATCGACCAGCTCCTTGGTAATCTGATTCCCCGACTGGGAAAGGAAATCGCTAATCACGCCTCCCGTGCGATCATACTGATACAACACGGTCAAGACGACCGCCGCAAGCATTCCAACCGCAGTCAAGGCAAAGGCGATCCGCTCAAACAGGTGGGGACGCTTTTCGTAGGACGCGCGCATCGACGGGAAGGTCAGCAACGCATAAACCGACAGAAACGCAATCAGTATCAAGGCAAGGCGCAGAATCGAAAAACGGAACGGAACCGCTTGATTCAGCGTCACGCCCGTCACCGTAAAGGAAGCCTCCTTCTCGGTGGAAAGCTGCAGACGCAGTGCATGAACGTTTCCCGAAAGGTCCAAAAGGATCACCGCGCTTCTTTCGTCCGTGCGTAGGATCTGCCCATCCGCAACCCCCGAACGGTAGCGTGCCGTTTGGGTGTCATCCTTGGCGTCCACCTTCACGTTAATCCAATCGCAGCCCTCTAAAAAGTCGCAAGAGATCGCAACCGTTCCCACTTTTTTGGAAAGGTCGGAAAGCTCCACCGTCAGCGTTCCGCCGTTGGTTTTGGAGGTCAATCCCCCATCGACACCGCCCGACAGAAGAACGTCCTCGCTCTCCAAGGAAATCTCGGTGCGCTCCGTTCCCGCAAACAGGAGATGAAAGGAATGAAAATTTGCGACAAAAATTTCAAAAAGGAGCGCTCCTGCCAATACGCAAAGCGCAAAGCATTTCGTCCTTTTCTGCCTTGGGAAAAGCAGGAATGCGACCGCCAGCAGGGCCGCAAGCACGAAAAAGCAAATCGTTTCCGTCATGGTTCAACACTCCTTTTCATTGATGTAACAAAGGGTCTTACTTCCCTGCCTTCTCGGAAAGCTTCTCTGCGGCAAGCAATCCCATCGGGATCAGATTCCCGCCGATGGCGTTGCCGAGCGTGATCCAAAGAAGCGCTGGGATCGCCTTTGGGAAAGCGCCTCCCATCCAGAAATAGAACATATCTGCAATGCTATGCTCAAATCCCGCCAGGATGAAGACCATTACACCCATAAACACCGCAATGCAGCAAAGGAAATCCTTCTCGCCGATGCGCTTTTTGAAGGTATCTACGGCAATATACATCAGGATTCCGCAAAAGACACCCAAAATCAGCAGACTGTACCACTTGTCCGACGTCTTGGTCGCGGAAAGCAACGCACATTTTGCAGCAAGCCCGTCACCGATACGCGTCAGCCCCACCAGCAGAGCGGAAAGACCTGTCCCGATCAGATTGCCAAGCCAGACCAGAAGCAGCGTAAAGAGATAGCTCCATCTTCTTTCCAGAAGCGCCTCCCCAAGGTATCCAACCATGCCCGTGAAGAGATTGAACTTGAAAACAAGAATGGTCAAAAGCCCGACTGCAAACAGGAATGCCCCCGCAAGCTTATTGTCCTGCATCAGAAAAACGATGCCGCCAATGCCAATGCAAAAGCCGGCCAGCGCTGCAAGCAGCAGTGTTTGGAGAGATCCCTTCAGGAGTTTCATATCTGTATTCCTCATTTCTTCCGTTTTTTTACATTATACCATACATGGATTGCGATTGCAACCCTTCCCCGGCAAAATCAGGCCGCATCCCAAAGGAAGCGCTCCCGATCGCTCAGCAAAAGCACGGGCGGACAAACAAAGGTCACGACCGTCGCGCATTGTGCGTTGCGCTCGGAGAAGCTTTGCAGGACGGTAACGACGTAAGGGGTCGGATTGTAATCGGTCTTGCTGGAAATCGAGCCGCCTCCCGTAATATTCCCGAAGGTTTCGCCCCATCCGCCCTCATAGTTGAGGTATTCGCAGAAATCATTGTAATGATTGTAGGTATAGAACAAAAACTTCTCGTTCGGATCGAGGATCGCATTTTGATTGGCATCGTATCGGGTATAAACGATACGTGCCGCACCGCGTGTAATGGAGTTGCCGTCGTTATACGGCTCACTCGGATAGCGCGGATCGCAATCGGTTCCGGTCGTTCCGATGTCAACCTCGTAATAGTAAAGCACCCCTCCGCATCCGCGAATATTGGGGAGCGCAGGCTCATACGGATATTTGGAGGTATCTCCGCTGAAATAGGAATGATTCAAGCGCAGATATTCACCCCAGATGCTCTGGCTCGGCTTTGCGCTTTTCTTCTCGAGATAGTTGGGCGGTACATCCCCGAAGGCGAACAAGTAGGCCGCAACCTCCTCCAACGCAACGTAAGCACCCTCCCGATAGATCCGATTCACAACAACGCCCATCGCATCTACCACGTAGTAGGTGTCGCCGTCCTCCGAATAAAGCGTATCGCTGTTGCGCAGATACAAGCCGTTCTCCATGGGACGCACCTCTGACAGCGTAGGCGCCTGATCCTGCTTCTCGATCGATCCGGACAAAAGACCGTGCAGCGTACGGTAATATGCGTCCTCCGCACTGACGGCAGGCGTATAGCTTGCGTAAAAGGCTTCCTTGTCCACATCTGTGTACGGATCCTCCGTAATAACAGGCGGCTCCGTCCCTGGCTCGCTCTCGGACGGCAGACTTTCAAAGGGTTCGCTTTCTGCCGTGTCAGGCGGAAGCGTTGCGGAATCCGCCGACGGCGGATTTCCGATCGAAACGCATCCACCAAGCGACAGGGCAAACACCAGTAGCAAAAGCAGAAGCGAGCGCTTTCTCTTCATCTTTTTTACCTTCCTTATTTATTTTTTCAGGGAAAGAATATAGGACCGAACAGGGCTTTCCCATTCGGTCCTATCACAATCAGACGAATCAGTCGGCGTAAACGCTGACCTTCTTCTGAGATTTGGTCTTGTGCTCAAACTTTACCTTGCCATCGATCAGAGCATACAGGGTGTGATCCTTGCCAACGCCAACGTTTTCGCCTGCGCGGACTGCGGTTCCTCTCTGTCTGATAATGATGTTGCCGGCGAGGACTGCCTGACCGTCGGACTTCTTCACGCCAAGGCGCTTGGATTCACTGTCACGGCCGTTCTTGGTAGAACCTACACCCTTCTTGTGAGCAAAGAACTGTAAATTGAGTCTTAACATTATTCTTTTCCTCCATCATTTTTTTGACCTTTCGGTCGGTGGTTGGCGGTCAACCCTCGTAAGGCTTGTCTTGAACCGATACGTCCAAGTAATCTCCGTACTCCTCAAGCATATCACTCAGCTGACAATAGTAGCCCATCATAATTCCCGAGACCGCATAACGCTTATAGTCATCGCTCTCGTATTCGGGCAGCGCCGACTTTGCACACACGCGGATGCGCGTGTCCCCATCCTCGATCTCATAATCGACGCGGGAGGCATACGCTACCTCAATGGTATTGATCAGCAGCATCGTCATGGATGAAATGGCTGCGCAAAGGATATCCTCCCCTGCCTCACCATATCCGGTGTGACCTTGCTCCTCGAAGCCATAGAAAACTCCGCCGCTTCTGAAAAACACGATCTTTGTCATGTCCTTGGACGGGAATTAACCCTCGATCTTCACGATCTGAACCTTGGTGTAAGGCTGTCTGTGACCGATCTTCTTCTTCTCGTTCTTCTTGGACTTGTACTTCATAACGTAGATCTTCTTGTTCTTGCCGTTCTTGAGCACCTTGGCCGTAACCTTAGCGCCTGCAACGGTAGGAGTACCTGCTACGAAGCCATTGTCGTTGGACAGAGCAATTACGGAATCGAAGACGATGTCGTCTCCCTCGTTTACGTCGAGCTTTTCAACAAAGATAATGTCCTGCTCGATTACCTTGTACTGCTTTCCGCCGGTTTCGATAACTGCAAACACGAAAAGCACCTCTCTTTCTGATAGACTCG
>JAFOGE010000160.1 GCA_017386965.1 Clostridia bacterium | reverse complement strand
CGCGATGCGGCGGTGTTGCTTGACAAGATCGGTGTGAAAGTAGGGCCTGATATCCGTTGCATTATCTGCGAAACCGATTTTATGCACGATTTCGTTCAGCATGAGCTGATGATGCCTATTTTGCCCATCGTTCGCGTGGACAACATTGCCGAGGCGATTGATCTCGCCGTCAAGGCAGAGCATGGCAACCGTCACACGGCACACATGCACTCCAAGAATATTGATAACCTCTCTGCCTTTGCAAAGGCAGTAGAAACCACCATCTTCGTCAAGAACGCGCCCTCCTATGCGGGCATTGGCTTTGGCGGAGAGGGGCATACGACCTTTACCATTGCAGGACCTACGGGTGAGGGAATTACCTCTGCCAGATCCTTTACCAGAAAGCGCAGATGCGTGCTTTCCGAAAATTTCAGAATCATCTGAATGCCCTGAATCCATTTACGGGAGAAAGACTATGAATTACACCGAACAGGAAATGCAAGCGCTGATCGACAACATCGTCAAGGCGGTCGTTGGAACAGGCGCACAGAATACCGATGAGATTCCGATTGGCATCTCCAACCGTCATATTCATCTGACGAGGGAGCACGTCGATATTCTCTTTGGCAAGGGATACGAGCTGACCAAAATCAAGGATCTTTCCCAGCCCGGACAGTTCGCCTGCAAGGAGCAGCTTACCATCGTAGGCCCCTCCATGCGCGCCATTGAGGGCGTTCGTGTACTGGGCCCGGAGCGCAAAAAATCGCAGGTCGAGATCTCCAGAACCGATAGCTTTGTATTAAAGGTCAAGCCCCCCGTTCGCGAGTCCGGTGATCTTGCCGGATCTTCCCCCATCACCATCATCGGCCCTAAGGGTGTGGTTACGCTTTCCGAGGGATGCATTATTGCAAACCGCCACATTCACATGAGCGAGGAAGAGGGAAAGGCCTTTGGCGTTCGTGACGGAGAATACTGCGACGTGGAGCTTTGCGGCGAGAGAAGAAGTCTTTTCTACGACGTACAGATCCGCGTACACAAGGATTTCCGTCTGGAAATGCACATTGATACGGACGATGCCAACGCCGCAGGTGTTGGAAACGGATTCCGTGCAAAGCTGATCAAGAGAAATTGACCTCCCATGCGGATAGGAAGACTCTGATCCGCAACCGACAAGGGGATTACCATGAATATGTTTTATCTGCGGTCGCGCATCTTCTTTGGCGAGGATGCGCTCTCCGCTTTGAAGGATTTAGAGGCAAGCAGGGTTGCGATCTTTACCGATGATTTTTTACAAAAGAACGGTGTGGCTGACCGAATTGCCTCTATGATTCCGCAGGCTTCACAGATTCGGGTCTTCGCGGAGATCCGTCCGGATCCGCCGGTCGATATGATTGCCAAAGCACTGGAGTTCTTGCTTGAAACCGACACCGATACCGTAATTGCATTGGGTGGAGGATCTTCCATCGATGCCGCAAAGGCTACGGTTTTGATGTATGAGCAAAGGGTGGGGCGTGACGTAAAGCTCGTTGCGATCCCGACCACAAGCGGTACGGGAAGTGAGGTCACTCGCGTGGCAGTTGTTACCGACCCGGAGGAGGGAAAGAAATATCCGCTTTTCTCCGAGGCGTTGCTTCCGAATGCGGCCATTCTGGCAGGCGATTTGACGGTAAGCGTTCCACCGGCGGTTACCGCACATACGGGATTTGACGTGATCACGCATGCGCTGGAGGCCTACGTTTCGATCAATGCCAACGATTTTACCGATGCCTTTGCGGAAAAGGCACTCGAATTGGCCTTTACTTATCTGCCCATTGCCTACCAAGAGGGCGAAAATCTGCGTGCGAGAGAAAAGATGCAAACAGCCTCCTGCCTGGCGGGCATGGCCTTCAATGATGCGGGACTCGGTGTCAATCACGGCATCGCACATGCCCTTGGAGCGGTCTTTCATCTGCCGCACGGCATGGCAAACGCCATGCTCCTCTATCACGTCATGCAATACAACGCCGAGCTGGATACTCCTCGATATTCGGGTGAGCCCAATCGCGTTTGCAACCGTCTGGCACGGATCGCGCGCTTTATTCATCATCCTGCCTTTACCAAGCAGCAGGGCGCGCGCAACCTTCTTGCCGAGATCAAGCGGTTGACGGCGGAGATGAAGATCCCGCAAACGCTTGGAGAGGCCGGGATTTCTCGGGCGGATTACGAGGCACAGCGTGAGCATATCGTTGAGAGTGCGTTGCTTGATGCTTGTACGGCGACCAACCCGCGAAAGGTGGATGCCGAAGCGATCCGTACGATCTTGCGGGGCATCGAACGCTTTTGACCATGCAGAAGGAAGCATCTGTACCAATAAAAAAGAGGCACGCTCAATGCAGGCTGCATTGAGCGTGCCTCTTTTTGCCACCGGAAGATCCCGGAAGCATGCGGCTGAAGGGATTACGTATGATTGAGCGCGGCTCCGATCACGGTTCCGAATTGCGCGTTCTCCGGAATGAGGAAGCGCACGCCGAAGCTGTCCGAAAGATTCTCGAAGACGTAACGGATCGGGGCGATGGTAGTCAGATTTCCGGTAAGAACGATTTTTGAAAGATGAAAGTTCCGAGCGGCAAAGACAGCGAGCATCGCAATGGTTTCGGCCACCATGTTGGTAATGCCAAGTGCCAGGTCGGAGGGCGTTGCCAGGTCGGAAACCTTGCCAAAGTTTGCGGCGGTCAGATTTTCATTTACGCCCTGGTAGGGACGGTGCTTGGCAATGTCCTTGATCCGAAGGTCGATATTATCCAGATTTCCATCAGCGCAGAGCTGCTCGATATGGTCGATGCTGTCCACTCCCAAGAGCTTTCGGGAAAGGCCGACAACGGTTCCGCCGCCGACACCGGTTCCGCCAAGATACTGGATCTGATACTTTTCGCCTTCCTTTTTTGCGTGGATCAGAGCCGTTCCGGTTCCCATGCTGACCACGATTGCTTCATCCAGGCCGGAGAGATAGAGTCCGCCAATGCCAATGGAGGAGAATTCGGGAACGGCGTAGCAGGGAAGATTATAGATCGGCTTGGAGAGGTGTGCGGCACCTGCTCCCGTGGTATGAATGCGTTCAATGTCCGAGAGCTCCAGTGCGTTTTGGGCGGTGAATTTTCCGAATGCGCCGTAAACCGAGGTCAGAGGATCGGTTGCGCGGACGAATTGGGGATGGATCAATTCCTTCCGTCCGTTTGAATCCGTACGAAAGCCGACGATCTTGGTCGTTGTTCCGCCAACGTCGATTCCGATTACGGTTTTGCTCATAAAGAGATCACCTCCGAGAGAAATTTGTTGGAAAAATCTTTATTTTATTATATCATTTACTTGTAAAAAATGCAACCTTATGATATAATATTTTTTGAAAGTTTTTTCTTTGAGAAGAGAAGGAGGTGCTACCGTGGCTTTTGATGCAGGAATGCTGTATTGCGTTTTGTCCGAGATACGTGCGCGGTCGATTGGCGCGCGGGTGGAAAAAGTCTTTCAGCCTGAGCGTGACGAGATCGTTTTGCTTCTTCGCGGACCGGACGGCGGAAGCCGCTTGCTCATCAACGCGGGATCAAGCAACCCCCGTCTTGGATTTACTGCAGTACAGAAGGAGAATCCGGCCTCGCCGCCCATGCTTTGCATGCTTTTGCGCAAGCATCTGCAGGGAGCGAAGCTTGTAGATGCGCGGCAAGCCGGCTTTGAGCGCGTCGCGTATCTGGAGTTTGAGGGACGTGACGAGATGGGCTTTTCCTGTCGCCGTTTCCTCATTGTTGAGATCATGGGAAAGTACAGCAATTTGATCTTTGCCAATGAGGATATGAAGATCCTTGCCGCTCTGCGGACGGTCGATTTTACAACGTCGGCGATGCGACAGGTGCTGCCGGGAATGCTCTACGAGCTTCCACCGAAGCAAGAGAAGCAGGATCCTTTGACCGTTACGGAGGAGGAGTTTGACCGTCTTTGGGAGATGGGCGGCGGTGACCGACCGCTCAGCAAATGGATCGGGGCTTCTTTTCTTGGCGTTTCTGCCGCAGTAGCGCGTGAGATCGCATACCGCGCGGTGGGGGAATGTGACCGTGCTTTGGCTCTTTGTTCCTCGGATCATGTGCGCGAGATCTTTTTTGCATTCTTTGGGGAGCTTCGCAAGGAATCCTTTTCTCCATGCATGATTCTCGATGGCGGAAAACCGGTCGAATATGCTTTTTGCGACTTGACGCAGTACGGATCCTCCTTTGAGAAGCGCGCGTTTCAAGGTGCCGGGCTTTTGCTGGATGCATTCTTTGAAACCCGTGACCGCGAGCTTCGCATCAAGCAGCGTGCCGCAGACGTGCTTCACATTCTGACGAATGCAGACACCCGCATTCGCAAGAAGCTGCAGCTGCAGCGCGAGGAGCTCGCCGCTTGTGAAAAGGGCGAAGAATACCGCAAATATGCCGATCTCATCACCGGCAATCTCTATCAGCTCTCGCGAGGAATGTCCCGTGTGGAGCTTACTGACTATTCCGACTATCGGGAGGATGGAACCTTTGGAACCTGCGTGATCACGCTGGATACACGCCTTTCACCGTCCGCAAATGCGCAATCCTATTACAAGAAGTACAACAAGACCAAGACGGCGCGAATTGAGCTTGCCAAGCAGATTGCGCTGGGGGAAAGCGAGCTTCGCTACATCGATACGGTCTTTGATGCCTTGACACACGCGGAAACGGCAGCAGATCTGCAGGAGATCCGTGATGAGCTTTATCGATCGGGATATGCATCCCGTATGAAGCATTACGTTGCTCCCTCCAAGAATAAGGCGCCCGTCGTGGCACAGTTCTTGACCTCGGGAGGCTTCCGTGTGTATTGCGGAAAGAACAATCTGCAAAACGAATATATTACGCATAAGCTGGCGGGAAAGCAGGATTATTGGTTTCATGTTAAAAATCTGCCCGGATCTCACACGGTCATGCTTTGCGAGGGACGTGAGCCCTCGGTAGAGGATTTTACGGAGGCCGCCGAGATCGCCGCCTATTTTTCAAAGGGGGCTGACGGTGACAACGTCGAGGTGGATTACACCAAGGTCAAGGACGTGAAGAAGCCTGCGGGGGGGAAGCCCGGATTTGTGATCTATCACACCAACTGGTCCTGCGTGGTCACCCCGCGAGCGGAGCGCGTGCAGTCCTTGCGCGTGCAATGAGTGAATGAAAAAGGAGTATGAAAAGACATGATCTATGACATCATCATTATTGGAGCAGGCCCTGCCGGTATGACTGCGGCGCTCTATGCCCTGCGTGCGGAAAAATCCGTTCTGATCCTGGATGGAAACGGATACGGAGGCCAGATCGCACAATCCCAGGGGGTAGAGAACTATCCCGGTATTCCCTCGGTAAACGGCATGGATTTCGCGGATGCCTTGATGGGACAGATCCAGGCGCTGGGGGTAGAGATGGAATTCGCGCTTGCGACCGCGATCCGTAAGGAGGGAGATCTCTTTACCGTAGAGAGCGACGGAGGAACCTACGAGGGACGTTCCGTGATTCTCGCAACGGGCCTGAAGCATCGCAAGCTGGGAGTCGAGGGAGAGGAGAACTTCCTCGGCCGCGGCGTATCCTTCTGCGCCGTTTGTGACGGTGCCTTCTTCCGTCGCATGGACGTTGCCGTGGTCGGCGGCGGGAATACGGCCGTGCAGGATGCGCTGTATCTTGCGGAGATTTGCTCCCGCGTCTATCTCGTCCACAGAAGGGATCAGTTCCGTGCGGAGGAGGCGGTTGTGACTCGTCTGAAGGAGCATCCCAATATCACGTGCGTGCTTGACAGCACCGTGGCCTCGATCAACGGCGATACCGCGCTGCGTTCTCTGACGGTGGAGAACCGTAAGACGGGAGAGCGCTCTACCATTGAGGTGGCGGCCGTCTTTGAGGCAGTGGGAATGGAAACGCAGAATGGCGCTTTTGCAGAGCTGGTGGCACTTGACGAGGATGGTTACCTTCTCGCGGGCGAGGATTGCAAGACCTCGGTGAAGGGGCTCTTTGCGGCAGGGGATTGCCGCAGAAAGTCGATCCGTCAGCTCACCACTGCCGTCTGCGACGGCACCGTTGCGGCGTTGGCAGCAATGGACTACCTCAAGGAGCAGATCTAAAGGATGGAGTTCGGAATTTTGATCACGCTCGGGATTCTTCTCCTCCTTTGTGCCGCGATCACGGTGTATGCCTATTGCAACGCTTTTTATATGTCGAGCAAGCGTAAGGCGAAGCCGCCGGAGCTTCCAATGGGAGAGCAGTATCTGCCACATCACGAGAATACGATCCGCCTCGTGGGAGATATGCGTGCTTATCCCAGCGAGCGTGTGACCATTCGGTCGCATGACGGGCGTCTGCTTTCGGCACGCTATTACCACGTCCGCGACGGCGCTCCCTTGGAGATCCAGTTTCACGGGTACCGGAGCAATCCCATTTACGATTTTTGTGGAGGAAGCGAACTGACGCGGGCGCGCGGATACAACGCGCTTATGGTCGATCAGCGTTCCCACGGAGAAAGCGAGGGGCACACCATTTCCTTCGGGCTTTTGGAGCGCTATGACGTAAAAAGCTGGGCGGAGTATGCCACGGAACGTTTTGGAAAGGATTGCCCGATTTTACTCTCGGGTGTTTCGATGGGCGCGGCTACGGTCCTGATGGCATCCGCGCTTCCGCTTCCCGAGAGCGTCATCGGGATCATTGCGGACTGTCCCTATTCTTCGCCGCGGGCGATCATTCAGAAGGTTTGCCGGGACATGCATTTCCCGGTTCGCCTGACCTATCCCTTCATTTGCCTCGGGGCGCGCCTGCTGGGCGGCTTTCGTCTGACAGAGGAGGGACCTGTAAATGCCGTAACCCAAAGCCGTGTTCCGATCCTTGTGATCCACGGGGAGGACGATCGCTTCGTTCCTTGTGACATGAGCCGCGAGATCCGAGCGGCGGCTCCCGATCGGGTACAGCTCGAAACCTTTCCGAATGCGGGGCACGCACTGAGCTATATGCTGGATCCCGTGCGTTACCGCCGTGTAACGGCAGCATTTTTAGAGAAATGTATGGAGAAAAAGGCATAGTTCATCTATGTTTGCAAAATGTTCAAGAAATATTCATTCAAGTAAAAAGATCATTTGATACAATATAGTGTTGTATTATTTTAATGAACGGAAGGGAAGTGTGATCGAGCTTTGGCGATGATCAAGCGGTTGGCGAAGTGTGTGCGGGAGTATAAGCTGCCTACCATACTGACGCTGCTTTTCATTTTGGGGGAGGCGGTGATTGAAACCCTGATCCCATTTATCACAGCTGATCTGATCAGCAACATTAAAAATGGGGCAGAGATGTCCCAAATTGTAAAGACCGGATTGCTTTTGGTGTTGATGGCATTGCTCTCTCTTTCCTTTGGGGGAGTTGCCGGCTTTACCTGCTCCAAAGCGGCTGCCGGATTCTCCAAGAATCTGCGGCATGATTTGTTTGCGAAGGTGCAGACCTACTCCTTTGCCAATATCGACAAATTCTCCTCCTCCTCTCTGGTTACCCGTATGACCACCGACGTCTTCAACGTGCAAATGTCCTTTATGATGCTCATTCGCACGGCGATCCGCAGTCCACTTCTGCTGATCTTCTCGGTCGTCATGGCTTTCGTAATGGGTGGAAAGCTGGCCTTTACCTTTATCATCGTCATTCCGATCCTTGGCGGCGGATTGCTTTTGGTTGCCAAGAAGGCGATGCCTGCCTTCCACGCCGTATTCCGCAAATATGACCGACTCAACGAATCCATTGAGGAAAACGTTCGCGCCATGCGCGTGGTCAAGGGCTTTTCCCGCGAGGAGTACGAGAAGGAGAAGTTTACGGCTGAGGCAGAGAAGATCCGCATGGACTTTACCAAGGCGGAGCGCATCGTGGCTTTGAATACGCCCTTGATGCAGTTTTGTATGTACTTTAATATGGTCGTCATTCTGCTGGTCGGATCGCAGATCGCGATCAACTGCGGAGGAGATCCCTTTGACGTAGGCCAGATCTCTGCTATGCTGACCTACGGCACGCAGATCCTGATGTCCTTGATGATGCTTTCCATGATCTTCGTGATGCTCACCATGTCGGCGGAGTCGGCAAGGCGTATCTACGAGGTGCTTTGTGAGGAATCCTCCTTGACCAATCCCGAGAACCCTCTGACCGAGGTTGTTGACGGATCGGTCGATTTCGACGCTGTGAGCTTCAAATATGCGGAGAGCGCCAAGCGCTACTCGCTCTCCAATATTGAGCTGCACATTCCCTCGGGTGCAACCGTTGGTATTATCGGCGGAACCGGATCCGGAAAATCCTCGCTCGTACAGCTCATTCCGCGCCTTTACGACGCAACGGAGGGAAGCGTGCGGGTCGGAGGACACGACGTTCGTTCCTACGATCTGGATACGCTGCGCGGGGCCGTGGCCATGGTCCTGCAGAAGAATCTGCTCTTCTCGGGCACCATCAAGGAGAATCTCCGTTGGGGCAACGAAAGCGCAACGGATGAGGAGCTGCGGGAGGCTTGCCGCCTGGCACAGGCGGATGAGTTTGTGCTGTCCTTCCCGGATGGGTACGATACGAAGATCGAGCAGGGAGGCACCAACGTTTCCGGAGGGCAAAAGCAACGCCTTTGCATTGCGCGCGCCCTTCTGAAGAAGCCGAAGATCCTGATCCTCGATGACTCGACCAGTGCAGTTGACACCAAAACCGACGCCTTGATTCGTGAGGGCTTCCGCTCTTACATTCCCGACACCACCAAGATTATCATTGCCCAGCGCATTGCATCGGTGGAAAAGGCAGATATCATCATTGTTATGAACAACGGTACCGTGGATGCGGTCGGCAACCACGAGCAGCTTCTGGCAACGAACGAGATCTACCGCGAGGTGTATGAGCAACAAACGAATGGAGGTGCGCAAGATGGCAAAGAATAAAAACAGTATGCCCATGGGCGCAAGACCTCCCAAGAGAAAGCTGGACATTGGTTTGCTCAAGCGTCTTTTGAAGATGCTCTTTCGGGCCTATCCGGTGCTTCTGCCGCTCTCGATCCTTTGCATTCTCTTTACCGGTATCGTATCTACGATTCCCTCGATCTTTTTGCAGCGGGTAACCGAAACGGTACAGCAGTATCAGCCTACGCAAGACTGGGTGGCCGCTTCCAAGATCATTATCCCGCAGGTTGCGGTGCTGATCGTTCTTTACGTCTTCTCCATCACCTCCATTACGCTTGAGAGCCAGCTGATGGCGTATATTACGCAGGGCTTCCTTTACAAGATGCGTAAGACCATGTTTGAGAAGATGCAGGATCTGCCCATCAAGTATTTTGACACACACAAGCATGGCGACATTATGAGCTATTATACCAATGATATTGATACGCTCCGTCAGCTTGTTTCGCAATCGATGCCTACTATCATCCGCGCATCGGTGATCGTCATTTCGGTTCTCGCGATTATGCTTTATTACAGCATTTGGCTCACAATCCTGTTGTTGGTAGGGGTTGTATTCATGGCGCTGGTTTCCAAAAAGATCGGAGGCGGATCGGCGCGCTTCTTCATCAAGCTCCAAAGGTCGGTTGGCGGCATGGAGGGCTACGTGCAGGAAATGATGAACGGTCAGAAGGTCGTCAAGGTATTCAGTCATGAGGAGCAAAGCCGCAAGGATTTTGATAAGGTCAATGACGAGCTCTTTCAGAATGCTTACCGTGCAAACGCCTATGCCAATATGCTCGGACCGATCATCATGAATATCGGTAACGTGATGTACGTCATCGTTGCCGTGGTAGGCGGTCTTCTCATGGCGGCGAAGACGCCCAATCTGAGCTTTTCCGGATTGGCCCTGGGAGTAGACATCATTGTTCCGTTCCTCAATATGACCAAGCAGTTTACGGGCAACATCAACCAGTTCTCTCAGCAGATCAACTCCATCGTCATGGCGTTGGCAGGAGCCGGTCGCGTCTTTGAATTGATGGATCAAGCGCCCGAGGCCGATGAAGGCTATGTAACCTTGGTGAACGCGACGGTCGATGCCGAAGGAAACGTTCACGAGGCGGATCACCACACGGGTATCTGGGCATGGAAGCATCCGCACAGTGCAGACGGAAGCGTTACCTACACGCTTCTGCGCGGCGACGTGCGTATGACCGAGGTGGATTTTGGATATGAGGAAGGGAAGACGGTTCTTCACGATGTCAGTGTCTTTGCCGAACCCGGACAGAAGGTTGCCTTTGTTGGCGCGACCGGTGCAGGAAAGACCACGATCACGAACCTCATCAACCGCTTCTACGACATTGCAGACGGAAAGATTCGTTATGACGGCATCAATATCAATAAGATCCGCAAGTCGGATCTGCGCCGCTCTCTCGGTATCGTTTTGCAGGATACCAATCTCTTTACGGGAACGGTTATGGAGAATATCCGTTACGGCAATCTCGATGCTACGGATGAGGAATGCATTCGTGCAGCAAAGCTTGCAGGCGCGGATGACTTTATCACCCGACTTCCGGGAGGATATGAAACGGAGCTTTCCAACAACGGAAGCAATCTCTCCCAAGGACAGCGCCAGCTGATCGCGATCGCCCGTGCGGCGGTTGCCGATCCTCCGGTCATGATTCTGGATGAGGCAACCTCCTCGATTGATACACGCACCGAGGCGATCGTTCAGAAGGGAATGGATGCTTTGATGAAGGGCCGCACGGTCTTTGTCATCGCACATCGTCTTTCTACCGTCCGCAATTCGGATGTGATCATGGTTCTGGACCATGGCCGCATCATTGAACGCGGAAATCATGAAAAGCTCATCGCGGAGAAGGGCCAGTACTATCAGCTCTACACCGGCGCATTTGAGCTGGAATAAAACAAAAAAGCTTGGGCGGCAACCGCAAACGCGGTTGCCGCCCAAGCTTTTGGCTTCTATCGATTAGAATTTTTTAGCGATCTTCCATGCAACAAACTTGGTTGCACAGGTGAATGCGAGTGCAGCCGTTCCGACCAGTGCCATTGCGCGAGCCGAATAGGAGCGAACGTTGGTGGTCTGGAAAACGTCCACCGGCGTTTCATCCTCGGGAGAACGGAAAATTTCGATCTTGGTGATGTTGGTCTGTCTGATATAAGGATTTCCGGCAGTTTCCTTCCAGTCATCCACAATGCGGGCAACGGTTTTGTTGCAGGCATCCTTTACTTCCTGGCATTTCTGCGTGAATTTCTCCTTGCAGGTAAGCTCCTCGTCAAAAGGAAGCTCCTCGCATTCGGTGAGCTCTGTGCAATCGCAGACATCGTCTTCCAAGAGAATATTCTTTTCTTTTTCCATGATAATACCTCCGTAATTATTGATATCGTATGTCAAATCAAGGTTTATTATGCATTGGGAGCGCTCAAATCGACAGTGATAATGAATCCGCCGATGTTGTCACCGGAAACGGTGTAGGCGTAATTTGCGGGAACCTGAATGGTGGTCAGCTCGGTGTTGGATGCAGGAACGTAATAGACCTCGTACTTGGCGCCGGCGGCATCCGTGATCGAAAGATGCTCTCCGTTTGCGTAACGGGTTTGCAGAAGCTCTACGTATTCCTCAAGGCAGAGATTGTTCTCCGTCATATAGGCTGCGTGGGGAAGTCCGACGTAGCGGTAGCAATGCTCGTAATCGCGAACGCCCGTTTCGCTCTCCTTACCCACGGGGTAGCGGGGAACGAAGCCGTACTTGTGGCAGTTATCGTAGATCCAGTGGTCGGTATCAATGGCAGGGGGATTGCTTGCGCTTCCCTGATGCAGAGCGATGCAGCATCCGGTGTGATGATCGGAAAATCCCGCCTTGACGACCGAACCGAGATTTTCCTGGTCCTCATAGGTGCGGTAGGCATATTTGATCAGAATGGATCCGTCGCCCTCGGTCAATCGGTAGTGTTCCTGCATCATGGCTTCCATGTGGGGGAAGGCTTCCTTATGCATCAAGGCTGCCGTTACCGTGTTGATCTGATAGGGATTGGAGCCGTTGATCTTGGTGCGGTTGTCATAGACATCGATCAGATCTCCTACGACGGAATCGGGATCGAATTCGTGTTCATCATTGACCACAAGGAGAACGCCGGAGGTGACCTTGGAGCTTTCCCATGCCAGAGGAACGTAAACGACCGAGCTGTTGGAGCCGTTGTTCTCTTGGTCGGTGGTATCGTAGGGCTCGCCGGGATTGGAGCCGAGCACGTCTGCGATGGATGCGATCAGAAAAATGATAAGCGTCAAAAGGATCAGAATGATCACCGTGCAGATCGAGAGAAGGGTAATGCGTCCCTTTTGCTGGCGTCTGGCGCGCTGCTCACGGTTGCTGTTTACGACCGTGTTAAAGCTGCGGGGTGGGGTACTGCCTTGTCCCATATTTTCAAGTCCGTTCCTTTCTTTATGGGATACAACAACTCCGAGAAGCCTCGGAGCTGTTGCTTGCTATATTCTACTTATAGACTTGGATTAAAGTGCGTCCTTGATGGAGAAGTCCATACGGCCCTTCTTATCCAGACCGATATACTTGACCTTGACTACGTCGCCAACCTTGAGAACGTCTTCGACCTTTTCAATGCGGCGGGGAGCGATCTTGGAGATGTGAACCATACCTTCCTTACCGGGGGCATACTCCACAAAGCATCCAAACTCCTTGATGCTGGTAACGGTACCGGTGTAGATTGCGCCAACCTCAGGCTCAAATACGATCGCATCGATGCAAGCCTTTGCAGCCTCTGCCTGTGCGCCGTTGATTGCGGCAATGCGGATGGTTCCGTCGTCCTCGATGTCGATCTTGGCACCGGTGTCTGCAACGATCTTCTGGATCACGGAGCCGCCCTTACCGATGACCTCACGGATCTTGTCGGGGTCGATCTTCATAGTGGTCATCTTAGGCGCGTACTTGGAAACCTCTGCGCGAGGAGCGGGAATCGCCTTGAGAATGACCTCGTCAATGATATAGTCACGGCCTACGTGCGTAGACTCAAGTGCCTTACGGATGATGTCGGGCGTCAGACCGTCCACCTTGAGGTCCATCTGAATGGAGGTGATACCCTTGTGCGTTCCGGCAACCTTAAAGTCCATGTCGCCGTAGAAGTCCTCAAGACCCTGGATATCCAGCATGGTATCCCAGGAGCCGTCCTCGGCGGTGATCAGGCCGCAGGAGATGCCTGCAACGGGAGCCTTGATCGGAACGCCTGCATCCATCAATGCCAGGGTAGATCCGCAGACCGAGCCCTGAGAGGTAGAGCCGTTCGAGGAAACGACGTCGGAAACCAGACGGATCGCGTAGGGGAATTCCT
>JAFOGE010000159.1 GCA_017386965.1 Clostridia bacterium | reverse complement strand
TTGTGCATCTTATTTTCTCAGACCGAGCTTGCTGATGATGGCACGGTAACGCTCGATGTCTACCTTCTGGAGGTAGTTCAGGAGGTTTCTTCTGCGACCGATCATCTTCTGAAGACCGCGGCGGCTATGGAAGTCCTTCTTGTTGGCCTTCAAGTGCGTGGTCAGGTTGTTGATGCGGGAAGTCAGAATGGCAATCTGAACTTCGGGGGAACCGGTGTCGCCCTCGTGGGTGGCATAGGTTTCGATGAGTGTGAGCTTTTCGTCTTTCTGCATGGTATTTTCCACCTTTCTTATTTTTGATGCGTTTCACACAGTAAGCGGTGGGTGAATAGCCGCAAAGAGCAGCCTTTGATCCGCAAACCGAGTTCACGTCATACATCCATATTATAGCACACTTTTTTTCTTTTGTAAATACTTTTTTTATTTTTTCTCAATATTTTATCTTCTTTTTTACGCCTTTTTTTACATTTTACAGGGATCCCTGCTTGATTTCGGTCCCAAAAGGGAAGGAGCGGCACCGGTGTGTAACCGATGCGGCTCCTTCTTTTCGAAACGTATTTACAGACTGTCCACCAAGGCACAGATCTCGCGGATCTCGTTTTGGGGATCTCTCCACCAGTCCATGCTCCAGATGCGCTTGATGCGCCATCCTCTGGATTCCAGGTATTTCTGACGGTGGTAGTCGCGCTCGCGTGCGGAGGCAGTCGTTTTATAAAGCTTGCCGTCGCACTCAATGCCGAGGACGTATTTTCCGTTTTTCCGCACGGCGATATCAATGCGGTATCCGCCGATACCGACCTGCGTGTCGATGTCGTATCCGCGCTCACGCAGAGCCGAGGCAACCTTCTGGGCATATTCGGTTTCGTATGCCACGGGCGTAATGCCGAAGGTTTCTCCAAAGGAGCGCAGGATCATCTCTGCCTCCGCCTTATTTCCGCTGCTGACGGCAAAGGCGTATTCCAGATATTTCTTCAAAATACGGGGACCCTCGTTTTTAGCATCGTCCAGATTCAGCTCCGCGGGGCGGAAGGAGGTGACGATGTGGATCTTTTGCCTTGCGCGGCTGATGGCAACGTTCAAGCGGTTCTCCCCGCCCATCTGGTTGAGCCATCCGAAGTTATGGACCAGGCGTCCGTGCGCATTCTTCGCGTACCCGATGGAGAACATGATCACGTCACGCTCATCTCCCTGTACGCTTTCGATGTTCTTGATGAACAGGCCGGTATCCTCGCCATTATCCTTTCTTCTCATCTCGGCGCGAACGGTCACGCCGAAGGCGGGATCCTTTACGGATTCCTCATCCAGAACGTCGTAGATCATATCGCGCTGAGAAGCGTTGAATGCAATCACGCCGATGGTTTCGTTGTTTTGGCGCTCTCGGAAGAAGTCCTTGATGAGCGCAACGATGCGCTCGGCCTCTTTTCGGTTGGAGCGGCCTTCCCATACCGCGTCTGTTACCTGATGGACCTCAATGGGAGGCTTTTCGGGCGTATCGGTGTTGGGAGCGACGAAAAGGCGTCCCTTGTAGAAGGCGTAGTTGGAGAAATCGATCAGCTCCTCATACTTGGAGCGGTAATGCGTGTTGAGAAGCACGTCGGGATAGCGGAAGCGTGCCAGATCCAGCAGGCTTTCCTCCTCGAGTGCCGCAGAGATCTCTGCATCCTCATCCAGCTCGTCCAAAAGGTCGAAGCGGCCCTCGCCAAGACTGGAGGGACGAAGCTGCTTGTGGTCGCCCGCAATGATGACCTTCTTTGCACGGATAATAGAGGGAATGGCCTTTTCCACGTAAAGCTGAGATGCCTCGTCGAAGATTAAGAGATCAAAGAGCCCGTTTTGCTGGGGAAGGACCTCCGAAACCGCGTCAGGCGTCATCAGCCATACCTTGATGGACTTGAAAAGCTCAAAGTCGAATTTCTGAACGAACTTGGCGACACTGCAACGGCGCTTGCTTTCGATCGCGCGGTTGATCTCGCCCTTCCGCTTGGAGGTCGTGATATACTTCAGCTCCTCCATCAGCACCTTTGCAATACACTGACGGGAGAGGATCTGCTTTTCGCCGATTGCCTTGTCGATCGAGGAGATGATCTTCTCGAAGGAGGCGACCTTGGGAATCAGCGTACGGTTATCCATCTCAAAGCGTTGGATATGCTCAAAGAGAATGGTGTTATAGAACTCATCGTTCCACTCGATCACCTTGCCTCCGCAGATCTTGTGGATCTTGCGAAGTGCGGTGAGGTAGAGGGATTCATTGGGCGTCATGCCGTTGATAATGGGCTTGATATTTGCGTAGCCCGCGGTAAACTCCTTCAGGCTTTGCTTTACGGCCTCGGGCTGCTCCATGATCAAGCGGATGCAATACTCGTTATTTTTAACGAAGTAATCCTTTGTCACCTGCTGAATGTCGCGCGTCAGACGCGATTTGGAGGTCTGGCGTCTTAGGAAGGGAAGGTTGCGCCATTCATCTACCTTCAGGATCAGCTCGTCAATGGAATCCGAGAAGAGGATGAGATCGTAGTTGGAAAGATCATCCTTCATCTTCAGGAACCAGGGGTAGCGCTCGATGGTCAGCTGGTAAAGATCCAGGCTATCGGTGAGCTGTCCGTTGGAGAACTTCTTGTGGATAGCGGAGAGCTCCTCGTATTTCAGCTCGAGAAGCTCGGGCTGCAGGATGCTGCGTATGGTCTTATAGGTCTTGATCTGGTCGTGCCCTTGCAGGTTGACGCGGCGGCTCTCCATATAAAGGCGGTAGGGCTCAACGCCGAATTCGCCGGGAGAGAAGAGCTTATCTGCGATCAACTCCAGGGTTTGCACGTCAGCGTCGATCTCAGCCGAGAGAGCGGAGAGATCGGGCGTTTGGAAGGGGGCATTGTTGTCGCTGCTAAAGAGCAAACGCTCCAGCTGCGCGTAAAACTGATTCTTATTCTTCGCGTCGTCCATCATCATGGCATAGCGCGAGAGATTTCCAAGACGGGAATAAACAACATCAAGCGCCGTTTTCTTCTCGGATACCATGAGAACGTTCTTTCCCTCGTGGATAAATTGCGTGATCAAGCTTGTGATGGTCTGGGATTTGCCTGTGCCGGGAGGGCCCTCCACGACCAGCTCGTCCATGGTTTCCGCGCTGTGAAGCACCGCCTCCTGCGCACTGTTGAGGGCGTTGATATAGATGAGGGAATTTTCGCTGATGTCCAGCTTCTTGGAGGGGTGATTGATCTCCAGCTCCTCACTGTTGGAGTCGGAATAAAAATCGGTGCATCCGTAGTCGGAAATGAGGTCGCGGACCAGCTTATTGACCAGTCCCTTGTTCAGGATCTCCTCAAAGTCCTTTTGGATGGAATTTGCATAGGCCGGGAACTTGCCGACAACGATGTTATGCACCAGCTTGAGCGTGCCGCGCGTGTAGTGCGGGAAGCTCTCACCGGGATACTCGGTAAACTTTTTGAGATCATCGCCGCTGTATTCGATGCGGATGTCGTTTTCGGCGTAGAAATCCAGCAGATTCTGCAGGAAGGTATCGGGATTGAATTCATCCAGCGCACAGTCGGGCAAGGGCTTGGACAGACTGTTGAATTTATCGTGTGCGAGGATCAGCGTTCCGTTATAGAGGATGTCACGGGTGGGATCCAGCGTCATGGTGATGTTTGCGGTGCTGCGATCCAAGGTGACGGGGAAGAGGCAAAGCGGTGCGCGAATGCCGAACTCGCCGCCGACAAGGCAGCCCTGCACAAACGGGTAGGCAACGTAGAGATCGTTTTGTCCCTTGTCGCGCATGTCCCTGGTTACCTCACGGAGCAATCCCGTCAGATTGCGGTAGCGCTCGCGTGCGGGATCCGTGCGAGGCAGATCCAGTGCCGAAACGTCCGCAACGGTCAAGGGCTCGGTGGGGTTGACAAGAACGTCGAGAGGGGAATAACGGTTCTTGGGATCCACCAGATCGACCGCGTATTTCGGAGAAAGGCGGGGCAGGAAGAGCATGCGGTTGTTCTTGTTGATATTGATCAGCTTCTTGGAAAGCTCCCTTAAGGTGGACTCGATCTTCTCCGGCGTTTTTTCAGATTGCTCGTCCGGATTGAATTTTGCGAGGACTGCAAGGAAGTCCTCGGCATAATGCTCAACAAAGGAGGGGCCGACGCCGGGCACACTGAAAAAGTCCGATGCCTTTTTTGGCATCAGACGGATGATCTCCCAAAGAGATGCGTCCGGGCAAATGGCGGGGGTGCGACCCGTTCTGTGCTTTTCGCGGTCCTTCAGCCTTTGGCGGAGCCTTGCGAGCGCGTCGAACAAGTCCTGCTGCTGCTTTGTAATCTCGTTCTGTTCCATGAATGTCCTCCTCTTTTTCCATTTTCAACAGAGGCTGCTGATCAAAAAGTGTCATCTAACAGTATACCATATTTTTGCCATCCCGTCAAGTTCTTCTCCCCCTCTTTTTTCGTGAATTTGCAAAAAAAGCAGGTTCTCTTACCGTCGCAAAGAGCCGGTGACAAAAGGTTGCAGGACAGCCCCGCGTGAATCGC
>JAFOGE010000158.1 GCA_017386965.1 Clostridia bacterium | reverse complement strand
GCTCCGGAAGCTCAAAAAAGAGCTTTAGCGGCAGCCTTGCAAATCCATCGGGCATTCTTTACAAGGCGACAAAGAACAGGGCCAGAGACGCACATCCCCGAAAAGCATTTGTCCCTACCGAAAGAACACCGCCCAAACGAATGCGCTCCAGTGCGTCGCACCCGGCAAAGCAGGAGGACGGAAGTGCGCGGAGAGCCTCCGGCAGGGCAACCTCCGTTAAGGATCGGCAATCGTAAAAGGCATTCATCCCGATCGAGGAAAGGCTTGCCCCCTCCGCAAAGGTCAGCTCTGCAAGGTAGGAGCAGTAGAAGAATGCGTTTTCTCCGATGGAGGTGACCGTTGCGGGAATCGTGATCCCGCGAAGATTGGAGCATCCGTAAAAGGCACGGCTTCCGATGGAGGCAACCCCTTGCGGAAGCTGAACGCTTACTAAGGATTTGCATTCATAGAACGCATCCGTTCCGACCGTTCCACAGCCCGGAAGCAGGATGATCTCCGAAAGCATCCCGGGGTAATATCCCTTCGAGAATTCCGGAACCGAGGCTCCGAAGATATATGCAAGATAGGCGTTTTCCGCCGTCCCGCCGCCAACAAACGGCAAGGTCATACGGCGGAGCGCGTCACAGCCCTCGAAGGCCCCAAGTCCGATTGAGGTCAGCTCCCGACCAAGGGAGAGGACCGTCAGCGCCTCGCAGGAACGGAAGGCATACTCTGCAATGCTCTCAACGGATTCCAACGGAATATAACGCAGGCTCCGGCAGTGATAGAAGGAGAACTTTCCGACGTCATCCACCGTTTTCGGAAGCAGGATCGCCTCCAGATCGTTACAGTCGAAGAAGGCGTAGTCGGGAATGCTCTGCAAGCCCTCTCCAAGCGAAAGCGTTTCTAGGGCGGCGGGAACCTTCAAGGGGTTGTCCTTATACGAGGATGCGCCAAACAGGTATCCCAGGTACTGCGTGTCCGCAGCGGTTTGCCCCAGGAAGGGCGTATGCAGATAGGAAAGAGCGGATGCTCCCTCCAGGATTCCCTTCCCGATTTCGAGAAGGCCCATGGGCAGGGCGAGCGCGGTAAGCGTGCTGTTGGAAAAAGCCGCGTCCGCGATTCGGCGAACCGGCAATCCGTCGATCTGCTCGGGGATCTGCACGGCGGTTTCCTGCCCCGTATAGCCCGTCACGGTGACAGAGCCGTTTTCTGCCGTATAGGTCAGTGTATCTTCCGTTGCGGTCGTGAGCGTCGGTGCCTTGCCGTAGCCCGTGGGCTCCTCGATCGCGGGGATCTGTGCGGGGGGGGCGAGGGCGGGACGCAGTGAAGGCTCTCCAAGCGGCTCCTCCTCCTTTTTACAGGCAAGAAAAGCTCCCAGGAGGAACGCAATACAAAGCAAAACACATCCTGTGCGCAACAACTTCATGCAAATGTTTCCTTTCGTCTTTGGAATCGGTTTTATTGTACCACAGTTCCGTCACTTTCGCAAGAGCATTTGCAAGAATTCACAGAATGTTTTCCCCTCTTTTGAAAAAATCCTTGTAAACGAACTTGAAAAATGGTATAATAGCACAGTAGAAGAACGAAAGGAGAAGCACCATGCAGTTTACCGTAACCGAGGCAGACCGCGATCTGACCATCCTGGCCTTTTTGCGCCGCGAGCTTTCTCCTTCCTCTAAAATGCTCAAATATTTGAAATACCGTCCGGACGGCATCCTTGTCAACGGCGAGCATAAAACGGTGCGCTACCGTCTGCAGGTCGGTGATGTTCTTTCGGTTGCCACCGAAGACACCTGCGCAAACACCGCTCTTGCTCCTGTCGAGCTTCCGTTGCAGATCCTCTACGAGGACGCCGATCTGGTTGTCCCCGCAAAGCCTGCAAATATGCCTACACACCCCTCCCGCGATCACTACGACGACACCGTTGCAAACGCACTTGCCTTCCGCTATGCGCCACTGGGCGGCTCCTTTGTCTTTCGCCCCATCAACCGTCTGGACCGCAACACAAGCGGACTTCTCCTGATCGCACGCAACAAGCTCAGCGCAGGATAGATGACCCGCTCTATGCAGGACGGAGAAATACGGAAGACCTATCTCGCCGTTTTGGATGGGGAGATGACGCAGGAATGCGGACGGATCGACGCCTCCCTGCACCGCACGGAGCAAAGCATCATTC
>JAFOGE010000157.1 GCA_017386965.1 Clostridia bacterium | reverse complement strand
TACCTGCATTCGTTCGACACCCCTGCGTTGTTTACACGGACGGCGAAACGCCGTCTTTTTTCTCCCCGAACAGCTTCTTTTCTTGCTTTTTTCAAGGGAGATATTGTTGAGGCTGCCCCCTGTAAAACAGATGGGCAGCCTCGTCTGTAAGATTATTCTCCAACGGGAGCGATCGCGGTAATGTGCGTGTTCGGTCCGTTGTACCAGTACAGGAATCCGGTAACGTCGATCACGTCGCCTACCTCGAGAGCCTCCACTGCCTGGTAAACCGCAGTTTCGGTGTTGGTCAGGTAATACTCAACGCAGAAGCTGTACTCTGCGCCGTTCTTAGACAGAGTAACGTAGATGTCGTCACCGCGCTGCTCGTTCTTGTAGCTGACGCTGACAACGGTCATGCCCTTGAATACGGCAACCATATTCTGATGCTTGATCAGATCGTCCGTTCCCAGAAGAGCGGTCATATCGGTTGCCTCTGCAACCCAGCTACCCTCCAGGATCTCGAAGGTTGCATCCACGATCTCAACCTCGCCGGACCACTCCGCCTTATAGCCGGTTACCTTGATCTTGGTACCAACCGTAAGCTGATTGTACTGCTCCTCGGTGCAAGCCATTTCGTAAAGGAAGTACGCGCCATCCTTATCCTGCGTGTAGAAGGTACCCTTGTTGTCCCACCAGGACTGTTTGCCCTGTACGAAGGCCTCGATCACGACTGCGGAATCCAGAGCCGCTGCCTCATACTCGGCGTAGGTCATAACGCCCTCGGATTTTGCGTGGATGTCCTTTTCGCCTTCTTCGGGCTCGGTTTCATTCGGCTCGGTCGAGGGATTGGTCACAGGATCGGTCTGTGCAGGCTCTGCAGGATCCTTCGTGCAGGCAACTGCGGTTGCGATCATTGCCACCGTCAACAGTGCGAGAAGCACACGTGCCAAAATCTTCTTCATTTTCTTGTCCTCCAAGTTGTTTTTTGCCGACTTCCTCGGCTATGCTTGATATTATATACCAAAAAGGGGAAGAAATCAATAGTTTTTGAGAATTTTCTGCGGATTTATTTTTTCTTCTTCGCGCGCGATCGACATCTGCTGATCACGGCATAGGCGATCATCAAGGTCCAGATGCCCCCAAGCCCCGCAAGCAACGCAACGGATTCCGGCGGAAGGGGCATCCGCTCCTCCTCGGTTGCCATACCGCCAACGGTATCCAGCTTATAGAGCGACGTCACGTCGTTGTAAAGCTTCTCCATGTAGGCGTCGTCCACCGTTTCCTTGCGTCTTGTAGATTTAGCGACCTTCTCGATCAGCTCCCCTGCGGCATTCCGCAGCGAGGTCGAGCCGTTGAAGACCGGCGTAACAAAGGTGTTCTCCATATTCGAGAGCAGAAGATTGACGGCATCGATCTTTACAGCGTAATGCTCGTCGCCATCCTCCCCCTTGCGGGAAAGATAGGTCTGATAACGTTCGCTCGTCTGTGCCTTGGAGGTTACGGGAACGTACCCCTCCGTAGCGGAATAATCGATCTGAATCCCGTCGGTGAGCAGATACTGCAAAAAGAGCCAGGATGCCAGAACCTCTTGCGGATCCTCCTTGTTGAACACGCAAACGGAGGGACCCTGCGAGATCATGGTCGGATGCGCGGGATCGAACTGCGGAATCGGGCGCACGGCGGTTTCAAAGCGCACGATGCTCTCCTCCGCAATATCGGAAAGCGGAGCCTCCGATCCGATCCAGGTCGATCCTGCAGTGGAGTCAATGGCAAAAATACACTGTCCCGCATTGAAGAAGTTGCCGGGATAGCTGGAGATTTTGAAGGTCGAAAAGGTCCCCTTCCCCACCTGGTCCGAAATCGTATAGAGCAGCTCCTCGGTAACGTCGTTAAAAATGCCGATCTCGCCCCGCTCGTTGGAGTATCCCGCACCCTTTTGGCGCAGCATCTGGATCATCATGTTGTCGGTGGATTTGTAGATGCAGGGAATCAGAACCTTCTGTCCGTTGACCTTGAAGGTTCCATCCGCGTTCTTCTCCATCGCGGCCTCGGAAACCTCCCAGATAAAATCCCAGGTCAGAACGTCCGGAAGCGCAAACCCAAGTGCTTCGACGTAGTCCCGGTTGACATAGCAGGCCTCGGTGGAGCGCATAAAGGGCATGGCATAATAGTCCTTTCCGATCCTGCATTCCTCCAAGAACTTGGGAATGATCTCCTCTGCGGTGGGAGCATCAAAGCGGACGTCCTTCCCTCCCAACCCGTAGGATTCGTTCCGCATCAGCTCGGTCAGCGGAACGACCGTGTTGGAGCCGGTCAGGTAGGTTGCAATATGGTCGGGATAGGTAATGCAGACGTTTGGAGTGGTCTGCGTGGAAATGTTCGTAATGACGTCATTGTAGATCTTTCCGTAATCGTTGTAAAGCCGAAGTGTGACGGTAATGTTTGGATAGAGTGCCTCAAACTCCTCGATCGCACGGCGGTAGATCTCGGTCTGACGCGAGTTGGTGTCATTCTTTGCCCAAAAGGTGATCTCGTACTCCCGCGACGTATCAAAGGCCTCGGGCAGAACAAAGCCGGACTGCTCCTGCTTGCCGTGGCAGCTTGCCAGAGGAAGAAGCAGAAGGCAGGCCAACGCCACGCAAAGGATGCGAATGTGCTGTTTCATATTCCCGTTCTCCTTTTTCTTACTTTAGCCCTTTGTGCCGCCTCGTGCCACACCCGCCATGATCTTCTTGCGGAAGAGCAAAAAGAGGACGATCAGGGGCAAGGTGATCACCACCACCGCCGCCATCATCGCGGGGATATCCTCACGGCCAAATCCGCTCTCCCGAATGGCTTGGATGCCGTTGGAAACGAGGAAGCGGTTCTCATCATCCGTCACAAGGCGCGGCCAGACGTAAGCGTTCCAGCACTCGATCACCTTCAGGATCGTAACCGTGACGATTGTGGGACGACACATCGGAACCATCACGCGAAGCAAAAACCGCATATCGGTCGTTCCGTCCACCTTCGCGGCATAGTAAAGCTCATCCGGCACCTGTGAGAAATGCTCCTTCAGCAGGTAAATATAAAAAACCGAGGTGACGGAGGGAAGCACAAGTCCCGTAAAGGTGTTTCGGAGATCCAGATTCGTAACCGTAACGTAATTGGTAATGACCACCAGTTCCGAGGGGATCATCATCATCGCCAGAAACAGCGTAAAAACGAGATTCTTGCCTCGGAAATGCATCTTGGAAAACGCAAAGGCCGCCAGCACCGTAACGGCAAGCATCAGCGCGGTGGTAACCAGGGT